>JAFSYB010000027.1 GCA_017443765.1 Muribaculaceae bacterium
CCGCTACTGGTTGTAGAATCTGCACACGCTCGGCATCGCCCAAGCAAGCTTGGCGTTGCACTCACTCAATTGCAGATTTCGCGCAGCTTGAGACAAAATCTACTCAGCAATCAATCCCAATACGACTCAAGCAATTTATAGTACCCACCTTCATTGATTTAAGCTGGGGAAAACGATAGAATCCCATTGGAAGTCATAGCCAAAAACTGAAACAGCCCAAGAAATGAAAAAGCTCTTTGCCTTGCTGGCCTGCTTGGCCACGGTGGTTGCACTGCGCGCCATACCTGCCCACCCGCGGCCGGTGAACGTGGCGCAGCCCGACGGCGACAGCCTCACTGTCACCCTGGTGGGTGACGAGTTCTATCACTACTACACCACTGCCGACGGCTACACCGTGCTTCGCACCCAGGCTGGCGGTTGGGAATACGCTCGCCGCGATGGGCAGCAACTGGCCGCCACCGGTGTGCTGGCTCATAACCCAGAGCGGCGCACAGCCGGCGAGCAGGCATTGACCGCCACGCTCACACGCCACCTCACCGCCCGCGACCAGGTGGCCGCCGGCCGGCAGGCACGGGCCGCACGCGACCGGCAGGGCTCCAAACCCCGCCGCGAACCCGTGGTGGACTACAGCAGTTTTCGCGGACTGATTGTGCTCATCAATTTCAACGACAAGAGATTCCTGATGAACCAGCCCAATGCGTTCTATAACGACATGGTGAACACCCGCGACTACACCGGCTTCTACTCCGGCACGGGCGGGCTGAGCCGCTTCAACCGCTGCACGGGCAGTATGCGCGACTACTTCTACGACCAGTCGATGGGGCAGTTCGACCCGCAGTTCGACGTGGTGGGGCCGGTCGACGTGCCGTTCTCGTGCCGCGACTGCGGCGAGCGCTACGGCGAGGTGTTCAAGGCCGCCCTCGACAGCATTGATGCCGAGGTGGATTTCACGCGCTACGACAGCGACAGCAACGGCGAGGTGGACATGGTGTTCTTTATGGTGGCCGGCTACGCGGCCAGCTACAGCGGCAACGATCAAGCCTACCTGTGGCCACACATGAGCTATCTCTATGGCATCGACGCGGAAACCCACCGGTGGTATCCGCTGGTTTACGACGAGATGTATATGGGTCGCTATGCCTCGTCGACCGAGATTTACGGTTGGGAGAGCTACAACATGACCGGCCCGGCGGGCATTGGCACGATGTGCCATGAGTTCAGCCATGTGCTGGGCCTGCCCGACCTCTACGACACCGACTACGAGGAGGGCGGCGGCCAGAGCAACCACCCCGGCGACTGGGACGTGATGGCCAGCGGCAGCAGTGCCAGCCAGGGCCGCACGCCCGTGGGCTACAGCCTGTGGGAGCGCTCCGAGCTGGGCTGGACAGTGCCCGAGGTGCTCGACCGGGGCAACTACCGCCTGGAGGAGTTGAGCAAGAGCAACAAAGGCTATGTGTTGCCCACGCCCGTCGATGGCGAAACGTTCTATTTCGAGAACCGCCAGAAAACCAAGTGGGACAGCGCGCTGCCCGGCCACGGCCTGGTGGTGGCCCGCGTCGACTACACCGAATCGCGTCCCTGGGACTGGAACGAGGTCAATGCCAATCCGGCACACAACTACTACGAGTTGGTGCGCGCCAGCGGCGGCGCCGAGGGCGCGGCGTTCCCCGGCCCGGCCCAGGTAACCACCCTCAACGCCGTCACCTTGCCACCCCTGGCCACCTGGAACGGCACGCCCTGCACATTGGGGCTGAACGACATCGCCGAGGATGCCGCCGGCGTGATTACCTTCTCCACCGCAATGCTCGACAACCTGAACAGCATGGTGGAGGACTTCGAGGCCATGCCCGCCATCAGCGGACAGAAGATTACGGACATCAAGGGCGTGTTCGCCACCTGGGACTTTGTGCAGGCGACTGTCGCGCCCGACACACACTTTGGCAGCACGCAGGAGTGCCAGCTGGCCATGCCGGCCAGCTTGACCATGACCACCGACATCGATGCCGACTTCTACAAGGTCACCCTCGATGCCGACAACCCCTCGGGGCAGGAGGCCAAGGTGCAGCTCTCCTACTCGCTTGACCAGGGCGCAACGTGGAAGAATGTTGACAATCCGCTGGTGGTGCCGGGCACCAGCACCGCGCAGCTCGCCTGGAGGATGCAAATCAAGCAGCCCGTGCGCTTCCGCCTCATTCGCAACGCCGGCAACAGGGCGCTGCCTCTCTATGTCGACAACCTGACCATCCACTTTGTGGGCGACCAGCGCGCCGTCGACATTCCCGTGCGTGGCGACATCGATGGCAACGGCGTGGTGGACGTGGACGACCTCAACATCATCATCAACATCATGCTGAATAAGAACCAAGAGCCCGGCTTTGCGCCCCGTGCCGACATCGACGGCAGTGGCGTGGTGGACGTGGACGACCTCAACATCGTTATCAACATCATGCTGCACCGCGACGTGTAGCCTCACGACATTCCCAATCCCATCTTGAATGCGGAAGCCACTGCCTGCCATTTGCATGATTACAATTTTTAGCCATTTGCTGCGTTATTATAATTAGGAACAACCACTGAAACAAGAACTTGTTATGAGATTAACACGATTCCTGCTGGCTGTAGTGTCCTTGCTGGCGATGGTGCGCGCCCAAGCCTTTGAGGCGGGCGGTGTGTCGTATGCCTTGCAGAGCGACGGCACAGTTTGGGTGGTGGAGCATTGGCCTGCCTACAGCGGCGAGGTGACCATCCCGCCCACGGTCAGCTATAACGGGGCTAATTACCGGGTCACCGGCATTGCGCGACGAGCATTTGCCGAGTGCATCGACCTCACAGCTGTCACGCTTCCTGAATCGCTGCGCACCATCGAGGCTGAGGCCTTTCTGGCCTGCACAAGCCTGGCCGAGTTCAAGCTGCCCAACTCGGTCACCACGCTGGGCGTGCGCGCGCTGGCCGACTGTTACCTGCTGCAATCGTTAGACCTGGGCACTACCATCACCGAGGTGCCCTACGGCCTATGCCAAAACGCCAACTGGCTCGCACGCATCGACATTCCCGACCAGGTGACCACTATCGGCTCCTATGCCTTTGCCAACTGCAAGGTGTGCCAAAACGTGGTCATCGGAGACCAGGTGGTGAGAATCGACCCATTCGCTTTCGACAACTGCACACAAATCAGGCAGCTCGAGATTAAAAACCTCGCCAATTGGTGCAAGGTCGACTTTGAGAACTACCGTTACAATCCGCTGTCGTATTCCCGCCAGCTGGTGGTGAATGGCGTGGTTTCTAAAAAGCTGGTCATTCCCGAGGGAGTGGGCGAACTCAAGCCATACGCGTTCACCACGGCCAAAATCGACTCGGTGGTGCTGCCCCAGTCGCTGCGCAAGTGCGACATGCGGGCGTTCTACAAGAGCGATTTGAAAGCCATCGATATTCCCGATGGAGTAACCGAGCTGATTGGGGTGAACGGGCTGGAGGTGAAGAGCCTGAACTCGGTGGCTATTGGCGCGGGTGTGAGCCAGATTGCCAACAACACTTTTTTGGGTTATCCGCAGATTCAGCAGGTGACGCTGCGCGAGGGCATTCAGGCTATCGGACGCAATGTGTTCTCAAGCAGTGGAATCACCGAGTTGGTTATTCCCAACAGCGTGACCGTTCTCGATAATTGCTTCGGCAACTGCGGCAAACTCAGGAAAATCACAATCGGCACTGGTCTGCGCGAGTTCAGAAACTATGTGTTCCACAACGATTCGCTGCTGGCCGAGATTCACATTGCGGTGTCGGATCCCAACAAAATAGCCATTGTGGGAGGCGGCCATTTCTCCACGATCAACACCCAGCGCGGTGTGAACAAGTCCACTTGTGTGCTGTATGTGCCGCGTGGTGCTGTGGAGCGTTACCGCAGCCACTCGTTCTGGCGGCAGTTTGCACACATCGAGGAGGACGAGAGTGCCGTTCTGCCAGGTGATGCCAACGGCAGCGGCATGGTGGACATCGACGATGTGAACATCCTGATCAACGTGATGCTGGGCAAGCCAGCACCATCGAATTACGACCCGGCCGGAGCCGATACCAATGGCGATGGACGCATCGACATCGATGATGTGAACTATGTCATCAACGTGATGCTGCACAAGGATTGACGGCACGCAGTGCCACGCGCACATCACCCACAGCCAGAGGGCGGCCAGCCAAGTGCGGGCCGCCCCCTGATGCCACATTGGTTGACCTTTCCACCGCCTTGGTGGGCGGGCTAATTTTGCGCCTGAAAACACTCAATCACTTTGCAATCACCATGAAAACCACCGCATTGCTTGCCGAGAATGAGCGACGCAAAGCCGCCCTTGTTGTTCCCTATGACCCGGTTGCCGGGGTGGGTTGCGCCGGGCCGCGTGTGCTTGTGCGCGGCCAGTGGTTGCCGCAGGCCTTGCTCGGCGACTGCCCGCAATTTGCCTCGCTGCCGCCGCTTGAGCAGCGGCGGAAACGTGTGCAGCACGATTTTGAGTACTGGTGCGCCACCTGCGCCACCGTGCGCGACAAGCTCACCGGACGCCCCGTGCCGTTCATGCTCAATGCGCCCCAGCGCCGCGTTGCCGCCGAGATGGAGCGCCAGCGCCTGGCCCGCCAGCCGGTGCGACTGATTCTGCTCAAGGCACGGCAGTGGGGCGGCTCCACGCTCGTGCAGATGTACATGGCTTGGATGCAGCTCGTGCGGCACAAGGGCTGGAACAGCCTCATTTGCGGCCACAAGCGTCAGTCGGCACGCTCTATCAAGGGCATGTACAGGCTGCTGCTGCGCCACTACCCCGAGGAGCTGGCCGGCGAGCCGCCCCTGGCGTTCCGCAACTTCGAGGGCAGCAACACCGTGCAGCAGCTCCAGGGGCGTGACTGCTTGGTAATCGTGGGCTCGGCTTTCAGCGACGACGACGTGCGCGGCTACAGCGTCGCCATGGCTCACCTTACCGAAGTGGCCTTTTGGCCGCACACGCCCATGCACGAGCCCGAGGACGTGATGCGTGCCGTGAACGGCACCGTGGGGCGCGTCGAGGATTCGGTGGTCGTTCTCGAATCCACGGCCAACGGCGTGGGGCAGTTCTTCCACACCGAGTGGCTGCGCGCCGAGGCCGGCAAGAGCGACAAGACGCCCATCTTCGTGCCCTGGCACGAGATTGAAATCTACCGCTCGCCCGTGCGCGATGCCGATGCCCTTTGGAATGTGATGGATGATTACGAGCGCAGCCTGTGGCAGGGAGGGCTCACGCTGGAGATGATTCAGTGGTACCACGACAAGCGCAGCGAGGCCGCCAGCCATGCCGCGATGATGGCCGAGTTTCCCACCACAGCCACCGAGGCGTTTGTGTGCTCGGGCTGCTCGGTGTTCGACCTGGCGCACCTCGAGGCTCTGCGCCGCGACTGCTGTCAGCCGCTGGCCACTGGCGATGTGGAGGCCGGCCATCACAGCCTGCGCAATGTGCACTTTGTGTGCGATGCACATGGGGGGCTCAAGGTGTGGCACCACCCCGTGCCGGGCGACCGTTATCTGGCGGCCGTCGACATTGGCGGCCGTAGCGACAAGGCCGACTACTCGGTGGTGGCCGTGCTATGCGTCACCGACTTGCGCAACCGCCGCCCCGAAGTGGTGGCACAGTGGCGCGGACACATCGACCACGACCTGCTGGCCTGGAAAGCTGCCCAGATTGCCGAGTACTACAACCACGCGCTGCTGGTGGTGGAGAGCAACACGCTCGAGAGCCACCATGCAACGGACGACGATGGGCAGTTCCTGCTCACCATGCTGCATGGAGCCGGTGTGAACCTCTACCGTCGCGACAGCCGTCATGCCGGATTCCACACCAACAGCAAGTCGAAGCGCGGCATCATCAGCAACCTTATCGGTTGCGTGCGCGACTTGAAATATGTGGAGCGCGACCACGGTGCCGTGGACGAGATGGCCACTTACGAAAGCCAGCCCAACGGCGGCTATGCCGCCCGGCGGGGACATCACGACGACATCCTCATCACCCGCGCCATCGCCCTCTGGGTCGCCGAGGTAAGCCCCGAGCACTGCAACCCACGCACCCACCCCATCACCCCGGCCGACAAGCAGCAACTCATCAACCCGCTCTACCCCTCCATTTGGCAACCACCCTAAATCACCAGCACTCGTAACTCATTACTCCTCACCCATTACTCATTACTCCTCACCCATTACTCCTCACTCATTACTCCTCACTCCTTACTCCTTACTCCTTACTCCTTACTCCTTACTCCTCACTCCTTACTCCTTACTCCTTACTCCTTACTCCTCACTTGTAGCTCGTAGCTTCCTTTGTAACTCGTAACTCGTAACTCATTACTCATTACTCATTACTCATGTTCACTACCAATCTTCGCAATCATTCCGAGTCGGACGGCTTTGTGGTCGTTGGTGCGCCGGTGGCGGTGGGTCACGTTCCTGCCGGGCACCGGGTAGTGCTGGTCGATGGCGACCGTTACCTCACGGTGTGTGATGGCGTGCTGTGGTGCGGCGGCACCTCGCTGGCCGCAGTGCCAGGCACCCTTGTGGGCGTGCACCGTGTGGGTGCATTTGTGGTTGTGGCGGGCACTGCCGGCGTGGTCTATCTCACCGACAGCGGCGGCACGCTTGTCGTGGCCGACATCGCCGATGCCCTCCCCGCCCTCACGTTCACGCAACAGTCGGCCGCCACGCTCACTGTGGCTGTGCCCGCACTGGCTTTCGCCACCCCCTACACCCGCTGGCAGGCTCCGTTGCAGCAGAGCGATGTCGCTGCACTCACCGCCACGTTGCGCACTTGCTGGAACACACTTACCGCCCAGGCCCATGCCGCCGGCGTGCGCTATGCCCCCTGCCGTTTCCGCTGCGGTGTGCGGCTGTGGGACGACTCCTACCTGTGGATGAGCGACCCCGTGGAGCTGGGCAGCCTGCCCGCCGATGTGGCGCGTGTGACGGTCAGCGCCACTGTCGAGGGCGGCGAGGCGACCGGCGTGCCGGCCGCTACCCTCGCGCTGCCGGCCTACACGCTCGCCATCTCCGTTACACGCGGCGTGGGTGTACCCTGGCGCTCGATGGTCAAGGCCGTTGATGTGCTGGCCACCGCGCCAGCAACGCTCTTGCAGTCCACGTCGGCAATCAACTACCGTATGCTCACCAATGCCTCGCGCCAGCCCGTGCTCGACTATGCTTTCCCGGCCTCCTCGCTGGCGCAGGTGCAGGCCGAGCTGGATGGCAGCCGCTGGACCGTGGTGGCCTCCACCACCGACCTCGATGCGCTGGCCCAGGGACACTGGGTGGAAAGCGGCAACCACCTCGCCGCTGCGCTCACCCCACAGCAGTGTGCGCAGGCGGCTGCGGCCATCAGCGTCTGGCGCACCCTAGTGGCCACGCTGGTGTGCAATGGCCGCCTCTATGCCGCCGACACGCAGGGGGTGATGACCACCAGCCGCGCCGCCAACCCGTTAGTCACCGAGCGGCAGTGTGTGGTCACGGGCGCACGGCTGCTGGGACTGGCTCCTGTGCCGCGGTCGCTCTATTCGGGCGGCTTCGGACGTTATCCGGTCTACCTGTTCACCAGCGAAGGCATTTTTGCCCTGCCGCTTACCACGCAGGGCGTGTATGGCGAGCCGCGACTGCTCTCGCGCGAGGTGCTGGCGGCCGACACCTGTCCTGTCGAGGCCGACCGCGACGTCTATTTCACCTCGGTGCGCGGCCACCTGTGCCGGTTGCGGGGCAGCGAGGTCGTCGTGGTGGCGCGTGCAGTGTGGTTGCGCACCATGGCTTGGGACGATGAGCACCGCGAGCTGTGGGCCATCGATGGCGGACAGCAGCTGTGGGCGCTCACCACCGCCGGCCATCTCGACCGCCGCACCACTGCCGCCACGCACCTGTGGGGCGGGGTGGGGCAGGCCGTGGCGGTGTGCGCCGATGGCACCGTGTGCGACCTGACCACCGAGCAGGCCGCCGTCCTGCCCGTGGAGTGGCTCAGCGACGCACGCCCTTGCCGCAAGCCGCCACGGCAGGTCACCTGGCACGTCTATGGCGACCAAACGGCTTTGCAACTCAACGTGCTGGGCGAGCGCGGCGTGAGTTGCCACGGCTTTGTGGTGAACCGGCTCACGGTGAATGGCCGCGTGGCGGCCCCGCTGCCCGTGCCGCTGTTCGCCCCGCCCATGCGCTCGCTGCGCACCCACGTCACCGGCACTGCCGGCACCCACACCCTGCTCCAATGCGAAATCTCCCAAGCCAATTAGCCCAATAAGTCATTAAACCGCTGTCTTTTTTTGGTCACTTGGAATTATTTTCGTATATTTGCAAATTGAAACCGAATAACCCTAAAAATTGACAATATGAACTTAGAAGGAAGACGCGAGAGTAGTAACGTGGAGGATCGCCGAGGGATGTCCACCGGCACCAAGGCGGGCATTGGCGGCATTGGCGGCTTGATTATCGCCGGGTTGATAACGCTGCTCATGGGCGGCAACCTGGGCGATGTGCTTCAGAATGCCGGTGCCATGGGTGGCATGGTCGGCGACGGGTCCACCGAGCAGCGAGAGTTCACGCAGGAGGAGCAGGAGCTGGCAGCGTTCAGCCGGAAAATCCTCGCCGGCACCGAGGATGTGTGGACGCAGATTTTCCAGGAGAATGGCTGGGGCGAGTACAAGGTGCCCACAATGGTGCTCTACACCGGCAGCACAAGCACGGGCTGCGGCCAGGGCAGCGCGCAGATGGGGCCGTTCTACTGCTCGGCCGACCAGTGCCTGTACATCGACCTGTCGTTCTTCTCCAATATGCGCCAGCAACTCGGAGCCGATGGCGACTTTGCCTACGCCTATGTGATTGCGCACGAGGTGGGGCATCATGTGGAATATCTCACTGGCACGCTGGGCAAGGCGCACCAGCAAATGCAGCGTATGAACGACAAAGATGCCAACCGCGTGAGCGTGCGCCTGGAGCTGCTTGCCGATTTCTATGCCGGCGTGTGGGCCAACCGCGACAACCGCATGTTCAACTCGCTCGAACAGGGCGACCTGGAGAAAGCCATCGACTGCGCTCAAAAGATTGGCGACGACTATCTGCAAAAGAAAGCGCAGGGCTACGACATTCCCGAGAGCTTCACCCATGGCACCAGCGCACAGCGCATGAAGTGGCTCAAGCTCGGCTTGCAGACGGGCGACGTGCGCTACGGCAACACGTTTGACAAAAGCGACGCCGAGCTGTGAGCAAGAACCAATAATCGCACTATCTATCCTACATCACAATATGAGATTAATTATTGAACCAGACTATGCCCTCGTGTCGGAGTGGGCGGCGCAGTACGTGGCGTCGCGTATCCGCGAGGCCAATCCCACGCCCGAGCATCCCTTTGTGCTGGGCTGCCCCACGGGCAGTTCCCCGCTGGGAATGTACCGCCGGCTCATCGAGCTGAACCACGCCGGAGAGGTGAGTTTCCAAAATGTGGTCACCTTTAACATGGACGAGTACTGCGGCCTGCCCGAGAATCACCCCGAGAGCTACCACTCGTTTATGTGGAACAACTTTTTCTCGCACATCGACATTCGTCGCGAGAACGTGAACATCCTCGATGGCAACGCCCCTGACTTGGAGGCCGAGTGTGCCGGCTACGAGGCGCGCATTGCCGCCGCCGGAGGCATCGACCTGTTCATGGGCGGCGTGGGTCCCGACGGGCACATTGCCTTCAACGAACCGGGGTCGTCGCTCACCTCGCTCACGCGCCAAAAGACGCTCACACAGGACACCATCTTGGCCAACAGCCGCTTCTTTGACAACGACTTGGCCAAGGTGCCCAAGACAGCGCTCACCGTGGGCGTGGGCACCGTGATGGCCGCCCGCAGTGTGATGATTATCATCAACGGCCCGAAAAAGGCGCGTGCCTTGCAGCAGGCCGTGGAGGGCGGCGTGAGCCACATGTGCACCCTGAGCGCCCTGCAAATGCACCGCCGCGCCATCATCGTGGCCGACGACGACGCCTGCCAGGAGCTCAAGGTGAGCACCTACCGCTATTTCAAGGACATCGAGCGCGAAAACCTGCTGTAGGCAGCCTAAGGGGGCTAAGGTCTCTAAGGGGTCTGGGTGGCTAAGGGTTCTAAGGCCTTTAAGGGGTCTAAGGAGCTGCGCATTGCGGCCCTTAGAATCCTTAGAGGCCTTAGAACTCTTAGCCCCTTAGCGCGTCGCCGCCCAGCCGTGCTGGCCCCGCGCCAGCCGCCCCACGGCAGGACACAAAAAAAGCTGTCCGCCTCTCAACGAGGGGAACAGCTCCAAACTCTTCGATACTTGCGTATGTAGTGTTTGTGTCGGAATCAGTGGCGACTTACTTCTTCAGCGAGTCAGCAACTTCCTGAGCCTTGTCGGCAACAGCCTCAACAGCCTCACCGGCAGCAGCCTTCACGCTGTCGCCCATGGCGGTAGTGGCACTGTCAACGGTCTCAATAGGCTCCTCAACCACAGTTGCAGTGGTGTCACCACCATCAGTGGTGGTCTCACCATTACCCGTGCACGAAACCATCGACATACCGAACACAACAGCAAGTAACAAAACTAACTTTTTCATTTCTCTTTTAATTTAGTAATAAAACGTTTAGTAATTTTCTGTCTTTGAAAAACGCTGCAAAATTATATCAAATTTTTTACATACAAGAGATTTTGCGATTTTTTTTTACCCCCTCGCGAATTAAAACGTTTGCATTTGGGAATCAATTCTCAAAAGTAAATGTATTTATTCGCTGAAAATCAAATGGTTGGAATTGTCTAAAGGGTTTAATCCGCAAAGCGTTAAATATTGTTATCGTTTGATTCAGTTGCTGTAAAGGTAGCGTTTGATACTCTTTTTGGGCGTTTTCTCAAACTCGTTGGCGATAAGTTGTATGCGTGCGATGCGTTCGTAGGGTGCCACTAGCTTGTTCAGCTCGGCACGCACGGTTTCCATCAGCTCGGGCAGCTCCTCGCGGGTCACGCCCAGCTGGTCCATGGCCTCGAAATCGGGGTAGACCAGTGCCACGAGCTTGCCCTCGCGCTCCACCACCAGGCTCTCGCTCACATAGAGCATATTGTTGAGCTTGGCCTCAATCTCCTCGGGGTAGATGTTCTGTCCGTTGCTGCTCAGGAGCATGGTCTTCAATCGGCCGCGAATGAAGATTGTGCCGTCGGCGCTTATCGTTCCCATGTCGCCGGTGTGCAGCCAGCCCTCGGCATCAATCACCTTGCTGGTGGCCTCCTCGTTGTGGAAGTAGCCCACCATGGCGTTGGTGCCGCGCACGCAAATCTCGCCGGGGGTGTTTTCCGGGTCATCGCTCAGGATTTTGCATTCCATCAGTCCGTGCAGGATTCGTCCCGAGCTGTGTGGCACAAACTCTTGCCAGGGGGTGAACGAGACCAGTGGGGCGCACTCGGTCATGCCGTAGCCCACAGTGAAGGGGAACTTGATTTTGTAGAGGAATTCCTCCACCTCGGCATTGAGTGCGGCTCCACCCACAATCACCACCTCAAACTCTCCGCCGAAGGCCTCGATGAGCTTCTGGCGTATCTTGGCGTAGATGCGTGTGTCGAGGTAGGGCACGGCCAGCGCCCAGCGCAATGCGCCGCGGCTGATCATGGGCACAATCATCTTGTTGTAGATTTTCTCCAGAATCAGCGGCACGCACAGGATGAGGTTGGGCTTGACATCGGCCATGGCCTTAAGCAGGATTTTGGGCGTGGGCATACGTCCGAGCAGGGTGACGTGCGAGCCGGCGGCCAGTGGGGCGAGCAGGTCGAACATGCAGCCGTAGGCGTGCGCCAGCGGCAGGAACGACAGCGACCGCGACTGCTGGTACATCAGTCCGGAGTTGATGGCGTAGACGATGTTTCCCGCCAGGTTGCGCGAGGTGAGCATCACGCCCTTGCTGAAGCCCGTGGTGCCGCTGGTGTAGTTGAGCACCATCATCTGGTTGACCGGCACATCGGGGTAGCGGATGTGGTTGCGGTAGAATCCGCTGGCATATCGCTCGGCAAAGGTTGCCGGCGCGTTGTGCTGGGCTTCGCTCACTCCCGCCGAGGGCTTCTCGGCCACCACTTCGTGATGCTCATCGGTGAGCAGCACGGCGCGCACGCGGGGCAGCTGGTCGAAGTCGATGGCGTCCCACAGGCTGCGTGTGGTGAACAGCAGCACGCTCTCGCTGTGGTTCACGATGTGCTGCATGTCAGCGGGGTTGAAGTCCTGCAAGATGGGCACAATCACGGCTCCGTAGGTGATGGTGGCCATGAACACAGTCACCCAGGCAGGCGTGTTCTTGCCCACGAGGGCGATGTGGTCGCCGGGCTTGATGCCGCACAGCTCGTAGAAGATGTGCACATGTGCCATGGCCTCGGCCAGGCCGCCGTAGGTGAGCGTGCTTCCCGACACACCGTAGTCGGTCAGGGCGGGCAGCTCCCAGTTGTCGATAAAACTTTTCTCAAACAGCCTGATGGCATTCTCATTAATCTTTGTGGTCATTGGAGAGGGTAATGTGGGTTGTAGTGTAACGCGGTCAGTTGGTGTACAGATAGCGCTTGATGCTTCGTTTTGGGGTTTTCTCAAATTCGGTGGCGATGAGCTGGATGCGTGCGATGCGCTCATAGGGGGCCACAAGCTTGTTCAGCTCGATGCGGATGTTCTCCATCAGTTCCGGCAGGTGCTCGCGGGTCACGCCCAGCTGGTCCATGGCCGCATAGTCGGGGTAGACCAGTGCCACAAGCTTGCCCTCGCGCTCCACCACCAGGCTCTCGTTCACATAGAGCATGTTGTTGAGCTTGGCCTCAATCTCCTCGGGGTAGATGTTCTGCCCGTTGCTGCCCAGGAGCATGGTTTTCAGTCGGCCGCGGATAAAGATGGTGCCGTCGGCGCTCAGGGTGCCCATGTCGCCGGTGTGCAGCCAGCCGTCGTCGTGCAGCACCTTGTCGGTGGCCTCGGTGTTGTGGAAGTAGCCGGTCATCACGTTCTCGCCCCTGATGCATATCTCGCCGGGAATGTTCTCCGGGTCGTCGCTCTGGATTTTGCACTCCATGATGCCTGGCAGGATGCGTCCCGAGCTGTGCGGCACAAATTCCCGCCAGGGGGTGTGCGACACCAGCGGGGCGCATTCGGTCATGCCGTAGCCCACGGTGAAGGGGAACTTGATTTTGTACAGGAAATCCTCCACCTCGGCATTGAGTGCGGCGCCGCCCACGATAACCTCCTCGAAGTTCCCGCCGAAAGCCTCGATGAGCTTTTGGCGTATGCGGGCGTAGATGCGCGTGTCGAGGTAGGGCACGGCCAGGGCCCAACGCAGCGCACCCTGGCTGATCATGGGAACAATCATCTTGCTGTAGATTTTCTCCAGAATCAGCGGCACGCAAATCACCAGGTTGGGCTTGACGTCGGCCAGGGCCTTGACCAGGATTTTGGGCGAGGGGATGCGTCCGAGCAGTGTGAGGTGAGTGCCCACGGCCAGCGGGGTGAGCATGTCGAATGCGCAGCCGTAGGCGTGAGCCAGCGGCAGGAACGACAGTGCCCGCGTGCCACGCCGGTGCAGGCCGCTGTTGATGCCGTAGACGATGTTGCCGGCCAGATTGTTGCCGGTGAGCATCACGCCCTTGCTGAAGCCTGTGGTGCCGCTGGTGTAGTTGATAACCATCAGCTCGCTGTTGGGCACGTCGGGATAGTGGATGTCGTTGCGGTAGAAACCGTTGCTGTAGCGCTCGGCGAAGGCAGCCGGCAACTCAAAGAGTGCCTTGCTCACCGAGCCGGCGTCTTTCTCGGCCACCATCTGGCGCTCCTCGGTGAGCAGTGCGGCACGCACGCGGTGCAGCTGGTCGAAGTCGAGCGTGTCCCAAATGGCCTTGCTGGCAAACAGCAGCACACTCTCGCTGTGGTTGATGATGTGCTGCACGTCGTTGGCGTTGAACTCCTGCAAGATGGGCACAATCACGGCTCCGTAGGTGATGGTGCCCATGAACACGGTCACCCATGCCGGGGTGTTCTTTCCCACCAGGGCGATGTGGTCGCCGGGCTGGATGCCGCAGCGCTCATAGAACAGGTGCAGCCGCGCAATATCGGCAGCCAGCTCTCCGTAGGTGAGCGTTTGCCGCGTGTTGTAGTCGCTCAGTGCCGGCAGCTCCCAGTTGTCGATGAAGCTGCGTTCAAACAACTTTATCGTGTTTTCTTTCATCATAGCTCTTTAGTTTTATTTGTCATCGTAGTGTCCCCAGGCCGAGAGGATGTCGATGTGGATTTTCTCATCGTGAATAGAATAAACCAGTCTATGCTTTTTAGAAATGCGCCGCGACCAGTTCACTCCACCTTTCAGCGGTTCGGGATGCCCAGTTCCAGTTCTGGGATGCACTTTGAGCTCTTCGATCAGCACAACAGCCTTTTCGTAGGCTGTTGGTTCATTCGACTGCAATCGCCGCAAGTGAACAATAGCTTTGGGTGAAATAATAATCTCATACATCAGCCCACGCGTTTCAAAAAGTCGTCCAATGACTCGTCCGAAAGCATAGCCACACCTTTACCCTCGGCAATTTCTCGCTCAGCCTCAGCAATTTGGGCAAAGAACTCCTCTTCGGTCATGTGCGTTTCGTCGGTGGTGTGGTATTGCTCGGCAATGCGTCGCAGGGCGCGTGCCGCCTTGCGCAGCAGTGTCTCGTCGTGCGCAATCATGCTCAACGATTGGTAGATGCTGGCGTTCAGTTCAATGGCATTCATTTTCATCGCTTTTCGGTTTCACACTGCAAAGTTACGAAAAAAAGCATAATCCACAATGCGCAAGGCACAAAAAACAAAAGAACATAAGAACATAAGCTGCAAATGTGTTCGCAAAACTTATGTTCTTATGTTCTTCTGTCTAAAAACCTATCGATTAGGTCAATAGTGCCTCACTTGACGACCTTGCCGATGGCCTTGCCGTTCTGCATGACGATGTTCACGCCCTGGAACGGACGGCTGCTCGTCTGGCCCATGATGTTCACATAGGTCACGCCGTCGGTGTTGCTCATGCGCAGGTCGGCCACGCCGGTGACGATGTCGTCGCTCACCGAGCCGGTGACGGGCACGATGGTGTAGTTGCCCGAGCTGTTGGCGTCGTCCTTGTGGGCGCGGCGCGGTGCACCGCTGGCGGGCTCGCTGGCCTCCCAGGCGC
>JAFSYB010000028.1 GCA_017443765.1 Muribaculaceae bacterium
AAGCGGCGTGCATCTCCGATGCACAATGTTGAGGAAGGTTTTGATGCTTTCAGCACCGCACGCTGCACTTCGTGCAACTCGTGCTTCAAAACTTCCTCGAACACCTCGTGGTTGCATGGTCTTTAACATGATGTCGGACCTACGGCCCGCCGTGCCTCTTCGAGGCATTAGGGGAGTCTTTGAGCAAGACAGTATCTGCAAAAACACACGGACTTTTGCATATGTCCCCTAAAAACCTCAACGATTCAGCTGACGGCCAACGCGGGTGGATTGTACGGGAAACGCCGGGCCTGAGAATTGCCCGACAATCAACAACTATCACAATCCACTCATCGCCAGTGCCAGGAAGACGCTGGGCTATGTGAATTTCACGTTTCTAAAGTGTCTGTGGCGGTTGCCAGTGCAGCCGCCACAGACATGCTTGATGAACTTTCATGCGTCCTTTTCAGAATCGAAGACCCAGCACTGCCGTTAAGTCACTGATGGTGTAGCTGAAGTGTTCCTTGCCCGAGACGTACAGGCTCGTGTTAACGTTGGTCTGCAGGCTTGCGAAGTAGCGGTTGTGGTTAAAGGTCAGCGCGAAGTTGCCAGTCATCTTCAACGCACCGCTGTTGGCCGAGGGGCGGCCTTCGGTGCTGTGGATGTGCTTCACACCGCCGCCCACGATTCCCGTGACATTGAGCAGGAACTTGCGGCTCATCACCCAGTTGTAGGCATAACCACCCGAAAGGCAGTAGTCGGTGTAGCGGACGTGGTTGAACCCGACCTCCATGTAGGTGTTCTTTTGTTCGGGGGTGAGACGGTCGGGGTCCAACTTGAAGTCGTGGTTGTCGACCGAGAAACCGGCAAGCGCCGAACCGGCGCTCCGCCGCTGGTACTTGGAAAAACAGTAGGCCGCCGCGCGCGCATATTTCTTGTTGTTGAAAAAATAGGTCGCGCTCACACCCATTGTCTCGCGGCGCAACGCGTTGGTTTCCAACCGCTCGGCCGTTTGCCAGTCGCCACCACCAACTTTGATGCGATTCTTCATGCGGCCGTAGTTTGTCGTTTTGTGTCCCTCGGCGGTGAAGCGGGCGCAGGTGAACGAGAATTCCATCCGCTCGCTCGTTGCCTTGCCGCCAAACAGGCGGTCAATGTCGAGCGAGTATCCCACCGAAATAGCCATGAACGACAGGAAGATGCCGATGTTGCTCGCGGATCCGCTCGTGAAGTGGGCCCGGCCACCGTCGGTTCCACTGATGAAGTCGTCAATCCAGTTCTGGTTTTTCAGCTGAAGTTTCCAGTTCTTGCCCGTTGACACCACATAGGCCGTGTCGTAGCTGTTGAACGCATGGTCGCCCCACTTGTAGGCGTTGTAGCAGAACTTGACAAACCTGGGATAGCCCATCGTTGGGTCGTTAAAGTCCACCTTGCCGTGCTTCATCGCCCGCCACCAGTAGCGGCTGTCACGCGTGGTGTCGTAAGGCTCGTTCATTTTGTCGCTGACACCCTGTGCCATCTTGTCGCGCAACCGTTGCAGGCGGTTGCGCGAGTCGGCCGCGGTGTCGGGCGACGCAACGGTGACCATGTTATCGTGGGTGACAACAAGTTCGGTGCCGGCAGCCGCATTTAAGGGCATCAGCAAGAGAAACATTCCAAGGAACTTCATTGCCGATGAGAAAATGTGTCGCATATCCCGATAATTTTTGTGAATCCAAACAATCATGCGGATTTAAAACGCTGCGATTATCACAGTGTGTCAGAAAATCTTGTAGGCGAGGCGCACTTGTATCATGGGGTAAGCGCTGAACCATGAAACAAAGTGTGTGATACCCGATTCCTTTGAAGTCGATTTGATTTTCGTGCCGTTGTTGAGCACAAATTTCGGTGCGCCCCAGAACAAGAGGCCGGCATCGACGGCAACGCTCAGGCGGTGGTGCTGTGCCATGCTTTGCCCGAAGCCGATGCCCAGATACGGCTTCACAGCCCATGTCTTCATCTTCACGTCGATGTTGTAGTTCTCATCGGCGGTGAAGACGTAGTCGCCAAACTTGAGGCCCACCGGCGGATAGTTGGTGCGGAACAAGGCGTTGTAGTCTTCCACCTTTTTATTGGCATCGTAGAGCGATTGCAGTGCCCCGTCGTTGGTGTTTCGGAAGTGCAGAAAGGTGCGGCTGCCGGCAAAGAGCCCGGCAGAGAAATAGAATGGAGTCGGAAAGGGGTGAACCTCGGCCATGACGAAAGCGTTCCAGAAGCGTGGCTTGAGAGCGAGCTCCACCTTGTCGACCATCTTGGCCTGCTTAACGGCGTCATCCTCGACGAGTTGTGACTGCGTGATTTGACTTGCGGTGTTAATCGCTTTGAACTTGATGTCGCCAATGGCGTTGCCCACAAAGCCGGCTCGCACGGTGACAATGCGGTGCAGGGGCATTGCAACATCAATGCCCGGGCCGCCCAAGCCCGTCTGGAGCCCGACGGCAAGGTGGTTCAACATCCCGTTCTCGCTGTGAAGTTTCAAGTTTTTGTTCTCCTGCGCAACTGCGGCAGGGGTCAAGAGTGCTAATGTCGCAGTCACCGCCAGCACACGGAACAACTGTGATATATGGTGTCTAATCTGTTTCATAACGATTGCAAAGCATATTGATTATTTAAAAAATTTCTTATTTGACATGACAAGCAGATTGGTCAGCGACTGACTGCGGGGGTAGAAGCCGTAGAGGTAGTCGCTGGTGTAGGGGGTGCCGCCGTTGATGACACAGTGCACATAGTCGTGGCACGACATATCAATGGGCATGATTCCCACTGTGCCCTCGTTGGAAAGGAGGTTCTCAATCACTTTGGGGTGCAGGTTCGAGGCGTTGGTGATATATCCTCGTGCCGAGACCTGGGTGTAGGCCGAGCAGTGGTTCACAATCCAGATGTTCTCGTCGCTTGCGGTTGCCTCTCGCGCACTCGTCATCATGTCGAGTACGGTTGCAATCTTGGTTGCCAAGCGCTTCTCGGTTGTGGTCTTGTAGTAGTCTTGTTTATAGAGCGTGGCCTTGATGCTCTCATCCTCCATGTTGTAGATGGCGCAACTGCGCTGTTGCTCGGGGTGCACCTCCTCGTCGACATCGGGGTCTTCGTCAGGCCAATCACAGTAAGCCACGGGATAGTGGAACGCGGAGTTGTTGGGGCGCAGGTCGTAGCGACTGAACCACAAAATCTTGCCGCGCATCTCACCCACGGTGATGTCGGGGTGCCAACTCTCGACAAACAGTCCTTGGTACTTGGGCATTGAGAGCACCTTGTTGAGCAAGACAGCCCAATTTTGCTGGCTCTCCATGCCATTGTCGGCTTGTATTTTCACAATGAAGAACTCCGAAGGGTGCGCCTGGAGGAACTGTTGCATCCAGTCGATAGATTTCTCGAGCGACACGTTAACCTCGGTAAAGCCATGCGCGAGGCGCAGGATTTGCCGGTCTTCGGGCCTCTCGGCCAGAGTGTCGATGGCCACCACGGGGCGAAGGTCGAAGAAACGAATGCCACACGACATCTGCTCGTTAAAGGTCGAGACCTGGCTGATTGCCATGATGTTGGAGAAATACTTGACCACCGGGGTGTAGAAGCCCATCCCGGTCATACTGTCGTGGGTGCCGGGAATGCTGAGCTTGCACACTTTCACGTCGTCGCGCACAAGCGACAGCCAGTCGGTAAGCGGCGTGGCGAGTTCATAGGGATACTGGATTTCGTCTTGGTACCCCTCGGAGAAGAGGTAGGGCACGTCCAGCGATTGGTCGTTGTAGTACGACAGTCCGTTATCTTCGTCACAACTGCTCAACAGAGTGGCACCGAGTGCTGCGAGTGTCAGAAAAACGGAGTAGCTCCATCTTGATTGTTTAAGGATGTTCATTGGTGTTGATAGTATTAATGTTGTTGAAATTATTGGATTTGTTCACGTTTATTCAGGTTTTCGGTGAATGTGCTGGTCATTTTTTCGCTCCTCTTCTCAAGATGCTTGGAGAAGAAAATCACAAGAGCGATGATTATCACGGCGAATATGCCGAGCAAGCCACTCTTGGGCAATGTATTGCCAATGATAAAGGCGATAAAGGCAGCACCGATGGCAAGACGCAGCAGTCCCAATGCCGTAATCTTTATTCGCTCGGCGCGTCCGCCCTCGTACCAAAGCCGGTTTACATTGTCGCTGTCACCGCCTTGCCGCATCAGAGACCACAAGAAAGGCGAGCAGACGAACAGCGTGACAACGGCGGTGGCGATGCCGAGCCATGACTCAGGTAATATATTCGTTAGCAGTGGCACTCCGTAATAGTACATGATGGCAATAATGGCCACACAGAGAACGCTGTTAATCAGAATGATAAAGATAAAACGCTTGAACTCGGTGTTCCAAAGCTGACGCATCTCGTTGGTTTCGGTCTCTGATTCCTGGTCGACAACGTTGGCTTCCATCTTCTCTCGCCACCGCTTTGGCAGGATGCGGGCCAACACGCTGTAGGCCGGCTCGGCAAGACGAATCATGTAAGGTGTGGTGAATGTCGTGAAAACCGATACGGCGACAACGATGGGGTAGAGAAAGTTGCTGGTGACTCCAAGCGATGTGCCCAGGGTGGCGAGGATGAACGAGAACTCGCCAATCTGCGTCAGCGAGAACGAGCACTGCATGGAGTTCTTCAGCGACTGGCCGGAAATGAGGAATGCGCCTGTGCTGAGGACGATGTGTCCCAGCATAATGGCGGCGATGATGCAGAGGATGGGCACGATATACTCGATGATAAGGGTCACATCAACCATCATGCCAACCGACACGAAGAAGATGGCGCCGAAGAGATTCTTGACAGGGCTGACCAAATGCTCTATCTTCTCGGCTTCGACAGTCTCGGATAGGATGCTGCCCATGACAAAGGCGCCAAATGCGGCCGAGAAACCTACTGACGAAGCAGCCACAACCATGCCGAAGCACAGTGCCAGTGCCAAAATGAGCAGTGTCTCGTTGTTCATCAGCGGCTTTAATTTGCGCAGGATGAGTGGAATGAGGTAGATGCCTACGGTGAACCACAGGACGAGGAAGAAACCCAGTTGCAAGATGGAGCCGAGCATTTGGGTGCCTTCGAACTCCTTGCTCACGGCCATGGTCGAGAGCATCACCATCAGCACGATGGCCAGTATGTCCTCAAGGATGAGTACGCTGAGCACCAGGCCGGCGAAACGCTTCTTGCGCAGTCCCATGTCATCGAAGGCTTTGAATATAATGGTGGTTGACGACATGGCCAGCATACCGCCCAGATAGATGCAGTCCATGTCGCTCCAACCGAAGAACCAACCCGTGAGCGAGCCCACATACATCATGCAGAGGATAATGGTGATGGCAGCAATGATTGGCGCCGCCCCCATCTTCAAAATCTTCTTGAACGAGAATTCCAGTCCCAAAGCGAACAGCAGGAAGATAACACCGAGTTCACTCCAAAGGTGAATGCCGTGCATATCCGTTACACTGGGCATATAAGGCATATTGGGCGAGGCCAAAAAACCAGCCACGATATATCCTAACACGATGGGCTGCTTGAGGCTTTTGAAAAGCAGCGTCATGACACCGGCACAAATCAGAATGAGTGCAAGATCGGCTATAAGTGGTTCAAGTTGTGACATAATAATGCAATATTTAGAAGAATAATTACAATCTGTTTACTTTGTTCCGCCTCCGAGGGCGATATAGAGGGCAATGACAGCCTTAGAAGCATCGTACATGTTCATGGCCTCATTGAGTTGGGCGCTGAGCAAAGACTCCTGGGCTGTGAGCACCTCAAGATAGATGGCCTTGCCGTTATCCATCAGCTCATGTGTCCCAACATAGGCATCGTGCAGCACCCCTACCTGACGGTGATAGTAGCCATATTTTTCGCTTGCCGCCTGGCAGTCGGCAAGAGCCTCATTCACCTGGTTGCCCGCCTCAATGATAGTTTGCACATACTTATTGCGCATGTCCTCTTGCGCAAGCTTGGCCAACTCGAGATTG
Source organism: Muribaculaceae bacterium (assembly GCA_017443765.1). Taxonomy (GTDB): domain Bacteria; phylum Bacteroidota; class Bacteroidia; order Bacteroidales; family Muribaculaceae; genus Sodaliphilus. The sequence goes on from JAFSYB010000028.1 coordinate 5,996, forward strand.
CCCTTGAGTTGCCCGCGGGCAAAAATGGGCTGGGCAATCGAGCCGACGATACTGGTCAAAATCTTGCCCGGATTGATGACTGCTCCGCCTGCGCTGTTGGTCCAACCCAGTGTCCCCGATAGCGATAACCCGGGATAGAATGCCGAGCGGGCGTTCTGCATATTGTAGAAGGCCTCTTCCATGGCATAGTCGGCGAGCTTGACATCGGGACGATACAGCAGCATCTGTGCCGAGATTTCTTCTTTAGCCAGTTGCGGAATGAGGTAACTGCCCCACCGGTTACGAGGAATGGGCTGTGGCGAGATGGCCAGAATTAGGCAAATCGCATTTTCCACGCCACGAATATTGCGCTTGGCGTCCACAATCCTTGTCTTTACATCCAAGCACGATGCCTCCAGCTGGTTGACTGCGGTAGAATAGACTCTGCCGTTCTCCCACAACACTTTTTGCGCTTCCAACGAAGCACTCCACAAGCTGTCGGTTTGATTTAAGATTTCGAGCTGTTTGTCGAGCAGTTGGAGCAAGAAATATTGTTGGGCGACAGTCGAGATGAGATTGGCTTGCACTGCTTGCTCGCGCATCTGGTTTTGAAGCACAACAGCGTTGGCGGCGCGTTTCTTGTTGGTGTATGACCCTAATGATCCCATGTCCCAATTGACTTGCAACGGCACATCGTAGGTTTTGGACGTGTAACTGTTGAAGTTGGCAATAGTCCCCGATGGAGAGAAAAACAGTGACGGCAGAATCGACTTTTTAGCCATCTGCAACGAGGTTTCACTCTGCCTGATGGCGATGCGTGCCGAGTTGAGGTCGGTGTTGCGCACCAGGGCCGTGTCGATGAGCTGTTGCAACAGCGGATCAACGAAGAACTCTCTCCACGAGAGCGGTGAAGGCGCATTCTCGGCCAGCGAGTTGGCTGTGTTTATTCCCATCACATCGGAAGGAATCCGGCCGTTTGGCTCATATTGGTCATACAGACTTTTTACCGAGCCGCAACTTGCCGCAATCAGCAACAATACTCCTACACTCAATATGATTGTTAGCTTTTTCATTGTTATTGTTCGTCTGTGTTATCGTTGTCGTTAATCGTCCTGGCAGCTTCGCTCGCAGGTTGGCCTTGGAATCGCTCGTGGAGTTTTTGGAACACGATAAAGAATGCCGGAACCACAAAGAGCAGCGCAATGGTGCCGACGCTCATGCCGCCAATCACTCCGAGGGCAAGGGCACGGTTGCCGTTGGCTCCGGCGCCTCCCTCGATAACGAGAGGCACCATACCGATGATCATCGTGGCGACCGTCATCAAGATGGGGCGCAGACGCTCCTTGCAAGCCTCGAAGGCGGCATCGCGGATGCTCAGACCCTGTGCGCGACGCTCAGTGGCAAATTCGGTAATCAAGATGGCTGTCTTGGCCAGCAGTCCAATCAGCATGATGACGCCCGTCTGCAGGTAGATATTGTTGTCCATGCCAGGCAGCTTCAGCATATTGCCGAAGTAAGCAAACACGAAGGCTCCCATCAGTCCGAAAGGCACGCTGAACAGCACCGCCCACGGTGTGAACCACGAGTTGTACAGCGATGCCAGGATAAGGTAAATCAAAATGGCGCATATCACATAGATGAGGGCTGTTGCATTCGACCCGGCAGCCTCTTCAAGTTCACGCGACATTCCGCTGTACTCATAGGCGGCTGAGGCGGGCATCTCTTGCTTGAACACCTCGGCAACGGCCTTGTGGGCGTCACCCTCGGTGTAACCGCTGCCGGGTTCGATGTAGCAGGTGATGCTTTGGAACAGGTTGAAGTGCTCGATGTTCGACGGCCCCACAATCTCCTTGAGCGAGACAAACTCAGAGATGGGGGTCATGCTGCCGCCCCTCACCTGAACGAAGATGTTGTTCAGCGACGATGGGTCGAGCCGATACTCGGGCGAAGCGGCTGTCATAATGCGATAGACCTTGCCAAACTGGTTGAAGTTGCCTATATACGCGCCGCCACAAAAGGTGCCGAGCGTATTGAGCACGTCAGCGGGCGAGACACCGAAACGGTCGCACTGGGCAGCGTCGATGTCGACCTGATACTTGGGAAAGCGCTCAGAGTAGGTCGACATGGCCGAGGCAACCTCAGGGCGCTCTGTCAATTTGGCCAAAAAGTGCTCGGTGTTTTTTGCAAACTCCGACAGATTGCCATCGGAGGGGTCTTCCACCACCAAACTCACACTGTTGCTCGTGCCATAGCCGGGAATCTGCGGCATCTGGAAGGGCAACACCTGCACATCCTTGATATCCATGCAATCATAATAGAAACGGCCCATAACCAGGTCTATCAAGTGATTCATGCCAGGACGCTCATCCCAGTTCTTCAGACGCACAACCAGCGTGGCAAAGTTGGAACCGGCACCCGAATACATTCCGTAGCCACAACACACAGCGAAACTCTCCATCTCGGGAATATTCTTCACCTTGGCCTCCACCTGCTTCATAATCTCGCGGGTTTGCTGAAGCGTGGTGCCTTCGGGTGCGCGCAGCTCGGCAAGGAACACGCCCTGGTCTTCCTGTGGCACAAGACCCGAAGGCAGGCTCTTCATGAAGAACACAAGAAGCACCGAGGCAAGCGCCAAAAGGCTCCATGCAATCACCGGACGCTTGATGAATTTCTGGACGCTCCGGCTGTATTTGTTGTAGATGGCATTATAACTGACGGTGTAGGCTTTTTTTGTGTAGTAGCTGATGCCTTTACCCTCCCTCCTGCCTTCGGTCACGCGCATCATGATGGCACAAAGAGCGGGGCAAAGCGTCAAGGCTGAGACGCACGACAGACCGACCGACGAGGCAATCGTTACACCAAATTGAGTGAAGAACGTGCCAGAGGTGCCGGGCATGAACGTCACGGGGATAAATACCGCCATAAATACCAGGGTACACGAAACCACGGCTACCGACACCTCGTTCATGGCTTGACGGGTGGCCTCGCGGGCATCGCTGATGCCACCCTCCATTTTCGCCATAACGGCCTCGACCACCACGATAGCGTCATCAACCACTGTGCCAATGGCGAGCACGAGGGCGAAAAGCGTCAAGATGTTTAGCGAGAAACCTGCCAGCTTGACGATGGCAAAGGTGCCCAACAGCGACACGATGATGGATATTGACGGGATTATCGTCGCCTTGAAGTTCTGCAGGAAGAAGAACACCA
>JAFSYB010000029.1 GCA_017443765.1 Muribaculaceae bacterium
CCGTTGCGACACTCATGCCGAAACGGTCAGAAAGCTCTTTGATGGTCTGCTTCTCCTGCTGGTAGGCATACCATAAATCCTCTTCGTCAATCTCCGGTTTGGCTCGGAACTGGTAGCCGCAGTCTTGGCATTTATACAACTTTGCGCCCTTGCGTACTCCATTCCTTACCGTGTGTGATGAACCGCACAACTTGTATTTCTTCTTGTTCATTCTAACTTCGCTTTTGGTCTTTTGAAATGCCTGCAAAGTTAGTGGCTATCGCCGTTGAAAATCTGTCCTGTCCTGCAAAATGAGCCATAGGTCCTAAAAGGACACAAAAACACAATTCTAAACATCAAAAATTCAGAATGTTATCTCATACTTGATTTTTCTTTTTGCTCTTTTAGTCTATATCCTGCCACTTTTTTAATAAGTAGATTTATCATTCATGTGATATGACACAGTTGTGCCAATAGCTACAAAATCTCTATCCATGATTCATCAAAACCAATATTAGTCAAAGCAAGCTCTTGGTTAATTATTGGCGGCTTTCTTACTCTGAATTTGATAGCATCATTAGGTATTTCACTATGGATGGTGAATTGTGACCCATGTGGCTGCCACGTAAAGCATGTGCGTCCTGATTGTTTGTGAATACCAATTAAGTTGCCATTTTTGTTCTCTATCCAACGATAGTCTACAGTGCGGTATCGCTCAATGTATTCTTCAAACAAAACAAACTCGGTCAAATCATAATTACGAACAAGAACATTGACGCGAACCGGGTTATATTCATCGTAGGCAATGTTGATTCGCTCATTCCATACAGCAAGCACTGCTTGCCCTGTTTTAGCAATGTTGGCATGAGGGTCTTGAATGCCATACGAATAGTCGGGGCTACAACGACCGCTGATGAGCCGCACGTTTTTACACTTAAACACATTGCTGTGTTTAACCGTTTTCATTGACCAAGCCATTTTTCCGACAGCAACATCGGCAATACCTACAGGGCTTGCAAAATGTGTTCCGCCGACAGCCATAGCGAAAACATCTGCCCAGTCATCGCCACTGATATCGGTGCGGCCAGTGTGCAACAAATATACAATAGACCCACCTATCTTGGTAATAACCTCTGAAGGCAGTTTGCCGAGCTCATATATTTCATTGGTTACTAAATGTTTGGCATCTCTCAACTTAGGGTGTTTCATTTGTTGCGGATTAAGATGGTTATCATTTTTTTTGCCACTTCTCGTATCATGGGAACTGCAACTGAATTACCCGTTTGCCGACGTATTTCTTGGTGTGATACAACAATTCGGTAGTTGTCGGGAAACCCCTGCAATCGCAATAGTTCACGAGAAGACGGTCGCCGCCGTCCGTTAACGAGTAAATAATTATAAGATGCCCCGGTTCGCAATGCGCATGAGTAGTTCAAAACAGAGATGTTACCGGCCTTGTTCTCGTGCCAAATAGACGGGTAAAAGACGTCTTTGCCCGCCACTTTTTCTTTTCGTTTTGCTAAAATCCTTTCCGACGCAAACAAGCCGGGGTCTACGCTGTCATCATCTTCCAACACTGATTTTAAATCGTAGGGGATTTTCGGGAAATCGAAGTTGAATTGATTGCAAAAACATTCATTCAGGAAGCCAACGATAATAACTCGCTCTCTTTTTTGGGGAAGCCCAAAATCCAAGGCATTGAGAATCTTCCACTTCACATGATAGCCCATCCTGCCCAAAACAGTCTGAATCACGTTAAATGTTCTTCCATGGTCATGCGTAACAAGCTGCTTGACATTCTCAAGCAGTATTGCTTGTGGATGATGGTACTCAAGAATCCGCTGGATTTCAAAAAACATCGTGCCGCGGGTATCAGCAAATCCTTTCTGTTTTCCCATAATCGAGAACGCCTGGCAAGGGAAGCCCGCCAAGAGAATATCGTGAGATGGAATGTCAGTCGCATCTATCTTTGTGATGTCGCCGGCAGGATGAACACCAAAGTTAGCGGTATAAGTCGCACATGCCGCATCATCCCATTCAGATGAGAATACACATTCACAGCCCAACTCGTCAAAAGGAATCCTAATGCCACCGATACCAGCAAACAAATCAATGAATTTAAGCCCGTTTGCGGTTTTCGACGGTCTATGCTGTTTAATAAAAACAGGCTCGCTATAAACATCAGGAAACTCATACAACGAGCGCGCATAGCTCACCGCGTCTTCGGCTGCGGTGCTGCTATTGGTGTGGTTGCCCTCGTAATCTTTGTTCATGGTGTGGTCATTCAAAAGGTGACAGCGCATCGCAGGCCGAGCGTGGGTGGGCCGCTCGGAGCGCCCCACGCTACCGACGAGCCTGAATCGATGATGGAGGGTCGCAGCTGGAGCGACAGGTCGGGCGAGATGTCGAAGTGCGCCAGCGAGGCGTCGACGTAGGCATCAATCATGCACAGGGCGTACACCGCCACCATGCCGATGATGCAGATGTCGCGGTAGCGGCGGTAGTAGGACTTCTTGTTTTTCAACGCCTTTTTGAGCCACTCCATGTCGAGGTCGCTCTCCTTGACGGTGGGCGGGTAGAAGTCCATGTAGGAGTTCGTGTTTGGGTCGCTGTCCATGGCATCGCGGTAGGCGCGGGTGTAGTCGCTGAGCATGCGGTTGTTCCACGAGGTGCCGTAGGCCAGCCCCACAAAGGCGCCGGCCACAATGGGCAGTTTCCAGTATCGGCGGTTGTAAATCTGCCCCAGTCCCGGGCACAGTGCCGAGAGCCACAGGGCGCGCTTGGGGTCGGGGTTGAAGTCACGGCGCTTGCCCAGTTCGGCCACGGCGGCCGAGTCGTCATTGGCGAGAATCTCCACGCCTTGCAGCCCGCGCACCGAATCGGCCGAGGCAAAGGTGATGGTGTCGCCGGCGGCGTTCACCACGCGCACCGCCCCGGGGCCGGGCTGGGGGGCCACAGGAATGTGACGCCGTGGCAGCCGCTTGTGCGGTTGCCCGCCAGTCCACGCAGTGTCGGGGGAGGTGCGTGCCTCGACTTGCGCCATGGCCACCACGGGACACAGCACAAGCAACACCACCAGCAATCGCCGGGCCAGCACGGGCAGAGAGATGGGAAACCGTGTCACTTCTCTTTCAGTTGGTCAAAGATGGTGATGATTTTCTCCAGCTCGGCTTCGCTGTTGAACGGGAAGGTGATGCGCCCGCGGCCATTGGTGTCGCAGGTCATCTTCACTGGCACGCCGAATGTGGCAGTGAGGTGACGCTGCAGAATGTGGTAGTCCTTGCCGGGCTGCTTCGCCTTGTTGTTTGCCCCCGGCTGCCCCTCGTTTCGGGCGTTGTAGGCTTTCACAAGCTGCTCCACCTGCCTCACCGAGAGGCCCTTGCTCACGATTTCGTTGTAGAGCTGCAGCTGCTGTGAGGGCTTGTCGAGCGAGAGCAGAGCGCGTGCGTGCCCCATGTCGAGGGCTTTGTCGCGCAGGCCAAGCTGCACCTCGGCGGGCAGCTTGAGCAGGCGCAGGAAATTGGCAATGGTGGCGCGGTTCTTGCCAATGCGCTCGCTCAGGCGCTCCTGCGTGAGGTGGTACTGGTCGATGAGCTTGCGGAAGGTGAGGGCGATTTCGATGGCGTTCAAATCCTCGCGCTGGATGTTCTCGATGAGGGCCATCTCGGTGAGCTCGCTGTCGTTGGCCGTGCGCACGTAGGCCGGCACGCTGGCCAGGCCGGCCAGCTTGGCGGCCCGGTAGCGGCGCTCGCCCGAGATAATCTGGTAGGCGTTAGGTCCCACGCTGCGCAGGGTGAGCGGCTGAATGATGCCCAGCTCGCGGATGCTCATGGCCAGCTCCTCGAGTGCCGTTTCGTCGAACGAGGTTCGCGGCTGCTCGGGATTGGGCGAGATTTGGGTAATGGCGATTTCATTGATGGCCGAGGAGCCTCCCGTTTGGATGTCGTCCATCGAGATCAGCGAGTCGAGGCCGCGGCCGAGGGCATTGCGTTTCATTTTGGGTTGTTGGTTATGGGGTTGATGCGGGGAGAGTTGCTATGCGGTTTCTTTTTTTGCTCGCGCACGAGCGGCGAGTTCGCGGGCGAGCTGGTTGTGGCTGGTGGCGCCGCGGCTGTTGGGGTCGTAGAGTATGGCCGGCAGGCCGTGGCTGGGCGCCTCGCTCAGGCGGATGTTGCGCGGAATCACCGTGTTGAACACCATGTCGCCAAAGTGGTTCTTGAGCTCCTCGTAGATTTGGTTGGCCAGCCGCAGGCGGGCATCGTACATCGTGAGCAGGAATCCCTCGATTTGCAAGGCCGGGTTGAGCTTGCCCTTGATAATGCGCACGGTGTTGAGCAACTTGCTGATGCCCTCGAGTGCAAAATACTCGGCCTGGACGGGGATGATGACGCTGTCGGCGGCGGTGAGTGCGTTCACGGTAATCAGCCCTAACGAGGGGCTGCAGTCGATGAGAATGTAGTCATACTGCGCTTTCACGTCGTCGACAAGGCGTCGCAGCACGTTCTCGCGGTCGGCCTTGGCGACCAGCTCCAGCTCGGCGCCCACCAGATCGATGCGCGAGCCGATGATGTCGAGCCGCTCCACGCAGGTGTGCACTGCCGCGCTGTGCAGGGGGTAGTCGTCCACCAGGCACTCATAGATGGAGGCGGTGAGCTGCTTGGAGTCCACGCCCAGGCCGCTGGTGGCGTTGGCCTGCGGGTCGGCATCGATGAGCAGCACGCGCTTCTTGTTCACGGCCAGCGAGGCCGACAGGTTGATGGCCGTGGTGGTCTTGCCCACGCCGCCCTTTTGGTTGGCGATTGCTATTGTCTTTCCCATTACTTAGATTTAATTGTTTCACGCTTGAGATTCAGGACTGCAAAGGTAGTAAATAATTGCGCAAAGACAACTAACAATCAGCGTTAAAATGGCTGAATTGTGCATAACTCGGCTGAATTGTTAATAACTTTCGCCGTGCGGTGTTCCACGGCTGGGGTTCAAGCTTTGCGGCACAGGGTGACAAAGGTGTAGTCGCAGGGGTTGCGCTCATCGGCTGGGTGGAATTCCTCGTCGGCCACTTCCCACTGGGCGGGGTCGATGGGTGGGAAGTGCGCGTCGGCATCGGGGAATGTGGCGTGCAGCCGCGTGAGGTAGAGGGTGTCCACGCGGTCGAGCGTGGCGGCATAGAGTTGCGCGCCGCCAATCACCATCACCTCGCCCGGCAGCGTGGCGGCGGCAAGGGCCGCGTCGATGTCGTGCGCCACGGTCACGCCCGGCGCCGCAAAGTGCGGGTTGCGGGTCACCACAATGTTCTGCCGGCCGGGCAATGCCCCGTGGGGCAGCGAATCAAACGTGCGGCGCCCCATCACAATGCTGTGCCCCAGGGTGAGTTGCTTGAAGTGCTTGAGGTCGGCGGGCAGGTGGCACAGCAGTGCACCGCCACGCCCAATGGCGCCATCGGCAGCCACCGCCACCACGGCAGCCACGCGGCGACGCTCCGGTTTGTTGCGTTTCGGTGTCATGACGTTTCTTTTTCGGTTCGACCTAAATTATCGGGATAACGATGCACCGGCGTGCGAATCTGCGTGGTTTAGCACTAAAAGCGCCGCCCGCCGGGCGCATAATTATCGGCGGCAAAGTTAACTGTTTTTCCTCATTTTGCGCGCAGTGTGCTTGTGAAACAATGTGAATTTCGTTGTTTCCGCGGGGGAGGCGGACTGCGCGACGGGGGAAGACATAAGAACATAAGGCTGCGCGGTGGGAGGCAGACATAAGAACATAAGGCTTCGCGGCGGGGGTCAGACATAAGAACATAAGGCTGCGCAGCGATGGTATATATGGCGGCTCTGTGATAGGACTGTCGCTGGTATCGCAACAGTGCTGGGTAACGTAGCCTCTTTCAGAGGCATTGTGGGGGTGGTCAGCTGTCCCCCTGACCGGCGCTGCCCCCCGACCGGCGCTGCGCTCTGGTCGGGGGTTATTGAGTTAATGCCCTCGCGGGCAACTGACTGCCGGTGGAGCTGTTGACGGAGCTGTTGAGATAATGCCCTCATGGGCAAGGGTGTGGGACTCGGAGAGGGTTGAACACCGATTGCGAGCTACTTCAGATTTTCGATGAATTTTTGGAGTGCTACTTCAGATTTTCGGCACTTTTTATTGCACGTTTCACACCGATTGACTATCTTTGCCGTCAAAATCAAAGAGGCTATGTTAGACCGGATACTGAAACTGGAAGAAATCAAGAACGACAGTCTGTTCCTGTGGGGTTCGAGACAGACGGGAAAAAGCACATTGCTGAAGATGCTTTTCCCTAAAGCGCATGTCTATGACCTGCTCAAGAGCGATGTGCGCATGGAGCTGCAACTGCACCCGGCCCGGTTGCGTGAAGAATGTGAAATGCTTGACGATGGCGAGTTGGTAATCATCGACGAAGTGCAAAAGGTGCCGGCATTGCTTGATGAGGTGCATTGGCTGATAGAGAATACCGGTTTGCGTTTCATCCTTAGCGGTTCCAGTGCCCGCAAGCTGCGGCGGAGCGGAGCCAACCTGTTGGGTGGACGTGCGCTCAGGCAGACATTGTTTCCGTTGGTGAGTGCCGAGATTCCCGACTTCGACCTTGAGCGGGCATTGAATCACGGCATGCTGCCTCGGCATTATCTGACGGATAATCCGGCCATGAGAATTCAATCCTATATCGGCGACTACTTGCAGCAGGAAATCGTGGAGGAAGCCATTGTGCGAAAACTGGATTCGTTCTCACGGTTTTTACAAGTCGCCGCATTGAGCAACACCGGAATCGTCAACTACACCAATATCGCCCAGGAATGTGGCATATCGTCCAAGACTGCCAAGGAGTATTTCTCGATTCTCGAAGAAACGCTGCTGGGTTTCTACTTGCCGTCTTATACCAAAGTGATAAAGCGTAGGGTGGTTCAATCGCCAAAGTTCTATTTCTTTGACGTGGCCATACCCAATCATCTGCTGCGGCGAGGTACGCTCCAACAGGGCACCGACGTGTACGGCCATGCGCTGGAACATTTTGTGGTTCAGGAACTGCGGGCTTACCTTTCCTACAGGCACCCGTTAAAGTCGCTCACCTATTGGCATACACAAGACAACAAATATGAAGTGGATGCCGTTGTTGGTGATGCCGAAGTGGGCATTGAGGTGAAATCATCACACCACATTACCTCGCACGAGACCCGCGGCTTGAAAGCATTTGGAGAGGAACATCCCGAAGCAAAATTGTTCTTGCTGTCGCTGGAAGAAAGACCTCGAAAACTCAACGGAATAGAAGTTTGGCCCGTGAAGCAATTCCTCGAGCGCCTTTGGGCCGAGAGAATCGGTTGAGCACCCCTGCATCGCGGCAATGTTGTTCAGACATTTTTTTGGGGAAATCGTCGGTTTGCCTGCTGTGCGTGTGCGAGAAAATGAGTAACTTTGCAGTTTGATTTCTGTGCCTACGGTTTTGGCGCAGGCCGCTAACAGCGATTCAATAAAGATGAACAACCAACAAGACAACTTGAACAACAAGCCCAAGAAGGCTGCCCAGGACGACGACATCCTGCGCGACGCGGTGGGCCAGGAATATAAATACGGTTTTGTGACCGACATCGACACCACGGTGATTCCCAAGGGATTGAACGAGGACGTAGTGCGGCGGATTTCAGCCCTCAAGCAGGAACCCGAATGGCTGCTGGAGTTCCGCCTGAAGGCGTTCGCGCACTGGAAGACGCTGCGCCAGCCCACCTGGGGCCATGTGCACCTGCCCGAGATTGACTACCAGGACATCAGCTACTTTGCCGCGCCCAAGCAGAAGAAAGCCGGCGAGGTGGACCCGGAGCTGATGAAGACCTTCGACAAGCTGGGCATCCCCTTGCAGGAGCGCAAAGCCTTGAGCGGGATGGCTGTGGATGCGATTGTCGACAGCGTGAGCGTGCGCACCACCTACAGCGAGCGCCTGGCCGAGCTGGGCGTGATATTCTGCCCCATCAGCGAGGCCGTGCGCGACTACCCCGACCTGGTGCGCAAATACCTGGGCAAGGTGGTGCCGCCCACCGACAACTTCTTCGCCGCCCTCAACTCGGCGGTGTTCAGCGACGGCTCGTTTGTCTACATCCCCAAGGGGGTGCGGTGCCCGATGGAGCTGTCGAGCTATTTCCGCATCAACGCCGCGCAGACGGGGCAGTTCGAGCGCACGCTCATCATTGCCGACGATGATGCATACGTGAGCTACCTGGAGGGCTGCACCGCCCCCATGCGCGACGAGAACCAGCTCCACGCCGCCATCGTGGAGATTTTTGTCGAGGACCGCGCCGAGGTCAAGTACTGCACGGTGCAGAACTGGTACCCCGGCGACAAGGACGGCCGTGGCGGCATCTACAACCTGGTGACCAAGCGCGGCCTGTGCCGTGGCGACCACAGCAAGCTCTCGTGGACGCAGGTGGAAACGGGGAGTGCCATCACCTGGAAATACCCCAGCTGCATCCTGCGCGGCGACCACTCGGTGGCGGAGTTCTACAGCGTGGCCCTGACGCGCAACCGCCAGGAGGCCGACACGGGCACGAAAATGATTCACATCGGCAAGAACAGCCGCTCGACGATTGTGAGCAAGGGCATCAGCGCGGGCTACAGCCAGAACAGCTACCGCGGCCTGGTGCGCATCGCGCCGCAGGCCACCGGCTGCCGAAACTACACCCAGTGCGACAGCCTGCTGCTGAGCGACACCAGCGGCGCGCACACGTTCCCCGTCATCGAGGTGGGCAACGACACCTCGGTGGTGGAGCACGAGGCAACGACGAGCAAAATCAACGAGGAGCAGATTTTCTACTGCAACCAGCGCGGCATCAGCACCGAGGATGCCGTGGGGCTGATTGTGAACGGCTACGCCAAGGAGGTGATGGCAAAGCTACCCATGGAGTTCGCCGTAGAGGCCCAGCGCCTACTCAGCGTCTCACTCGAAGGCTCCATCGGATAACACCCCGACATGACTTTTTTTAGACATAAGAACATAAGCATTTGATAGCGGTTAACAAAAGAACATAAGTTTTTTATTATGGACATCGAACTGCTGATAAAACAAGTGATGGATTGTGCAATGACCGTACGCCGTAAACTCATGCCAGGCTATCTTGAAAAAGTATACGAGAATGCCTTGGTTATCGAATTGAAAAAGGCAGGAATATCGGCTCAACAGCAACAATCACTGGAAGTTACATATGATGGCCAAGTTGTTGGATATTATATTCCTGATATAGTGGTTGAAAATTGCTTGATATTGGAAATCAAAGCAGTCGAGCACCTTTTGGAAACTCATGAGGCGCAATTGGTCAATTATTTGACCACTACTGGAATCAAAGATGGACTGCTCATAAATTTTGGCAATCAAAACAAAATACAAATCAAACGCAAATACCGCACATATCGACCAAAGAATTGATCTTATGTTCTTATGTCAACCGCCATCAAATGCTTATGTTCTTATGTCTTAAATACAGAGTTTTGTTCTTTTAGTTTATATTTTTAATATGCTTGAGATTAGAGATTTACGCGCCTCGGTTGAGGGGAAGGAGATATTGAAAGGGGTGAACCTGACGGTTCGCCCGGGTGAAGTACACGCCATTATGGGTCCCAACGGGAGCGGCAAGAGCACGCTGAGCGCGGTGCTCACCGGCAACCCGGCCTACACCGTCACCGGCGGCGCCGTCACATTCTGCGGCAAGGACCTGCTCGCCCTCTCGCCCGAAGACCGCGCCCACGAGGGATTGTTCCTGAGTTTCCAATACCCGGTGGAGATTCCCGGTGTGTCGATGACGGGCTTCATGACAGCCGCCGTCAACGCCAAGCGCCGCTACCATGGCGAGAAAGAGCTGTCGGCCAGCGAGTTCCTCAAACTGATGCGGGAGCGCCGTGCCGTGGTGGAGTTGGACAACAAACTCGCCTCGCGCGCCGTGAACGAGGGGTTCAGCGGCGGCGAGAAGAAGCGCAACGAGATTTTCCAGATGGCCATGCTCGAGCCGCGGCTGAGCATCCTCGACGAGACCGACAGCGGCCTCGACATCGACGCGCTGCGCATCGTGGCCGGCGGCGTGAACCGCCTCAAGAGCCAGGACAACGCCACCATCGTCATCACACACTACCAGCGCCTGCTCGACTACATCAAGCCCGACTTCGTGCACATCCTCTACAAAGGCCGCATCGTGATGAGCGCCGGCCCCCAGCTCGCCCTCGAACTCGAGGAAAAAGGCTACGACTGGATTAAGCAAACCATCGACAACGAGTGAGTGCCCATGACGACCGCAAACCACCCTTGAACAGCAGCGACTTTATTCAAAACGATGAAAGAATACAGTGAAATAAAAAAAGACCTCGAGCAGCACTTTCATGGCAATGATGCGGCCTATGTGACGCATTATATGCAAAATCCCGAAGCGTATAGCGACAATGAAATCCAAAGCATCGTTTCGGAACCGGCTGTTAGCTATAGCCGCTCACTGACATTGCCTGTCTTCTTTGATGTCCCGTTTCCACCACCCAGCAACCCCGATTTCACATTCATTGACTTGTTTGCCGGCATCGGAGGATTCAGAATTGCGATGCAGCATCACGGTGGAAAGTGTGTGTTCTCGTCCGAGTTCAACCTGAATGCCCAGCGTGTGTATGAAGCTAATTATGGAGAGTTCCCATACGGCGACATCACGCAAATAGATGAGAAAACCATACCCTGGCACGATGTGCTTTGTGCCGGTTTCCCCTGCCAACCATTCAGCATTTCAGGAAAGATGAAGGGGTTTGAAGACACTCGCGGAACCCTCATCTACGACGTGTTCCGGATTATCAACGCCAAGAAACCAAAAGTCGTTTTTCTTGAAAATGTCAAGCATCTCGTTTACCATGACAATGGCAAGACGCTTTCCACAATTATCGAAGGACTGGCCTCGTTAGGATACAAATCGTCCCACAAGGTGCTTAATGCTTCTGATTTCGGCGTGGCGCAAAATCGTGAACGCATCATCATTATTGCGCACCGGGAAAAGGTCTTTGACTTCTCGAAGCTGAACAGGCAACCGCATATAGCGATAAAAGATATCGTTGATGGCCCCGACACGGAGTTTGAGTATCTCCAGGAACCTTATACGTTGCTTGACAAGTTCACCACCCAGCCATCAGGTTTGATTTTTGTTGGGTACCGCAACAAAAAAATCCGCAAAGCTGGTGTTCGGCCCGGAACCGAGCATCTTTCAAGGGTACACAAGCAACCAAATAGGATTTATTCCATCGAGGGCGTTCATCCGGCTTTGCCTTCTCAGGAAACCTCGGGCAGGTTCTGGATTTATGATGGGAACACGGTAAGAAAATTAACGATAAACGAATGTTACCGAATCATGGGATTCCCCGACAGTTTCATCAAAGCAACAAGCTTGGGTGACCAATATCGCCAAGTTGGTAACTCAGTGTGCATTCCCATGATTGAAGAAATCACAAAACAGATTAAAGCACAACTACTATGACTATTGATGACATCAAATCATTCCTTGAAGAAGAATATGCCCATGCCATGCGTCTTGCTTCTGGAAAAGACAAACCGATTTGTGATTTAGAAGCCGATATTAGACATTGGCTTGATATAGTCATTAATCGTTCTGAGTCGGCTAAGGGTGTTTTCACTGTGCTTTTGACCAGTGTTGTGTATAAAATTGTTGACCCTAATCAGGACATACGCATTCACCAATCAGATATCCCTGGCGGAAATGGCTACTCTGGCCGTTCTTTTGACACTAAATATATCACACCTTTTTTAAAAGAACACCGGTTTCCCAGCATGGCTGAAAGCGGGTGGCTTACTCGCTCATTGGAACAAAAATCGCCATATAATTTAGATTATAAAGGTGCAATTCGCCCAGCCATATTAAAAGACGCGTTTTTAAAAACACTTAATGGAATTGAACAAGGCTGTGATTGCAGAAAGATATTAAGTTACATCTTGCAAAGCTTAATTATTCAGCGCGACAGCCATCAGATTTTGCTGGCCAAACCTCAAAAGTTGAGGATTCCTCAGATTGTTGAGCTATTGGATTCTCATTTTCATCACAAATACCAATCAGCTGGAGCCTCAAGGTTGCCGGTTTTAGCACTGTTCGCATTATATCAGTCCATGATTGGATTTGGGAGGTTTGAGAATAAGATATTACTACCATTGGAAAAACACACTTCGGCAGATTCGAGGAGTGGACGATTTGGGGATATTGATATTACGGATGCCGACAAGACGGAATTTGAGGCTGTCGAAGTGAAATTCGACATTCCCATAACGCTCAACATTGTTGAAAGAGCTATTGAAAAGATACAACCATCAGCCTTAAACAGATACTACATTTTATCAACAGCCTCGGTAAGACAAAGCAATGAAGATATCATCGAGAAAGAGTGCAGGAAACTTAGCGCTGTACATGGTTGTCAGTTGATAGTCAATGGAGTTTTACCAACTATCAAATATTTGTTGCGGATTGTCACTGACACGGGTAAGTTCGTTTCCAACTATGTTTCTTTGTTGGAATCCGATGAAACCATTAATTTTGAGCACAAACTTGTTTGGAATGAATTGGTGAGTAATATTTAATTCTATTGCAAATGAACGCATTACAACAATATATCGACCTCTATTTAGAACACAGGGCGTTGCTGGAACAGCATTCCGCTCCGGCTCTGGGTGCATTGCGAGCCAGCGCGTTAGAGGCTTTGCAGGGAGCCCGCCTGCCGCGCAGGGGCAGCGAGGACTACGAAGCCACCGACTTGGAGGCGGTGTTTGCACCCGACTATGGCGTGAACCTCACGCGCCTTGACTATGCCATCGACCCGGCCGAGAGTTTCCGCTGCGATGTGCCCAACCTGAGCACCTGCCTGCTGCACACTTTCAACGATGTGCCGCACATCAGTGAGCTGTCGCGCCGCAACTGCGGTGCGGTGTGCGTGGAAACCCTTGCCGAGGCCGCTGCGCGCCACTCCGAGGTGCTGGCGGCGCATCTGGGCCGGCTCTCGGCCCGGGGCGACCTCACGGCCTGGCTCAACACACTCTTGGCGCAGGACGGCCTGCTGGTGTATGTGCCGGCCGGGGTCACTGCCCCCAAGCCCATCCAGCTGCTCAACATCCTCTCGGCCGCCCAGCCCACGATGGCTGTGCGCCGCCTACTGGTGGTGGCCGAGGCCGATGCCCACGTGCGACTGCTGGCCTGCGACCACACACAGGGGAGCGGCGTCGAGAGCCTGAACCTGCAGGTGGTGGAGCTTGTGGCCGGCCCGCGCGCCACCATCGACTACTACGACCTGGAGGAGAGTGGCACCGACACGCGCCGCGTGTCGAGCATCTTTGTCGAGCAGCACGAGGGCAGCGAGGTGCTCATCGACGGCATCACACTCACCAACGGCATCACCCGCAACAACTTCCACATCGTGGTGGCCGGCGAGCATGCCGACACGCAGCTGCTGGGCATGACCATCGCCAGCGACACACAACACGTCGACACACGCTCGTTTGTCAGCCACAACGCGCCGCGCTGCACCAGCAACCAGATGTTTAAATATGTGCTCAGCGACCAGGCCGTGGGTGCCTTTGCCGGCAAGGTGCTCATTCAGGAAGGCTGTCCGCGTGTGGAGGCCTACCAGGGCAACCGCAACCTGTGCGCCTCGCCGCAGGCCAAGATGCACACCAAGCCCCAACTGGAAATCTACACCGACGATGTGAAAGCCTCGCACGGCACCACCATTGGCCAGCTCGACCAGGAGGCCATGTTCTATATGCGCACCCGCGGGGTGCCCGAGGGCGAGGCCCGCCGGCTGCTCATGCAGGCATTCATGGCCGATGTCGTCGACGGCGTGCGCCTCGACGTGCTGCGCGACCGCCTGCACCACCTGGTGGAGAAGCGCTTCGACGGCACCCTGGCCGCCTGCAACGGCTGCGCCGTGTGCTCAACAAATTAAAAGTAGAATAAGGCCAATAAGCCCAATTAGCCCAATAAGTCCCATTTGTCCAATGAATATTGAATCCATTCGATCGGAATACCCAATTCTGAGCCGTGAGGTGGCCGGCAAGCCGCTCATCTACCTCGACAATGCCGCCACGTCGCAGACGCCGCGCTGCGTGGTCGAGGCCATCAACGAGATGTACTACCGGCACAAGGCCAACGTGCACCGCGGCGTGCACACGCTGTCGCAGGAAGCCACCGACCATGTGGAGGCCACCCGCGAGCGCGTGCGGCAGTTCATCAACGCCGCCAGCAACGACGAGGTGATTTTCACGCGGGGCACCACCGAGGGCATCAACCTGGTGGCCTCGTCGCTCGGCGAGCAACTCTACAGCGGCGACGAAATCATTCTCACCGTGATGGAGCACCACAGCAACATTGTGCCTTGGCAGCTTATCGGCCGCCGCAAGCGCATCCGCATCCGCGCTGTGCCCATCAGCGATGATGGCGTGCTCGACCTCGAAGCATTCGAGGATATGTTCACCGACTCCACGCGCTTGGTGGCACTCACCCACGTGAGCAACGTGCTGGGCACGGTGAACCCCGTCAAGGAAATGATTGCCATCGCCCACCGCCATGGCGTGCCGGTGCTTATCGATGGTGCCCAGGCCGCACCGCACATCCCCATCGATGTGCAAGACCTGGACTGCGACTTCTACGCGCTGTCGAGCCACAAGATGTATGGTCCGGCCGGCGTGGGGGTGCTCTACGGCAAGCGGCACTGGCTGGAAAACATGGAACCCTATCAGGGCGGTGGCGAGATGATTGGGCGCGTGACCTTTGAGCGCACCACCTTTGCCAACCTGCCGTTCAAGTTCGAGGCCGGCACGCCCGACTTTGTGGGCATCGCCGCCTTTGGCGCCGCCATCGACTACGTGCAGCGCCTGGGCCTTGACAACATCGCCGCCCACGAACACGCGTTGCTCGAGGCTGCCACGCAGGGACTGATGACTATCGAGGGCATGCGCATCTTTGGCACCGCGCCGGGCAAGAGTGCGGTGGTGTCGTTCATAGTGCGCGACATCAGCAGCTACGACATGGGACTGCTGCTCGACAAGCTGGGCGTGGCCGTGCGCACCGGACACCACTGCGCCCAGCCGCTCATGGACCGCTACGGTGTAACCGGCACCGTGCGCGCCTCGTTTGCCCTCTACAACACACTCGACGAGGTGGAGCGCTTCGTGGCCGCCGTGCGCCGTGTGGCCGAGATGTTTTGAGCTAACTGGCTTTTTGGCCAACTGATTTGTCGCTGTGACAGTTTTTTACTACATTTGCACTTTGAAAACCAAAACTCGAGAACTAATGAGCTTGTTGACAATGTGTTGCTTGCGGCTTCGTGTGGGTGTGCTGTTGATGTGCGCAGCCGTGGCCCATGCCGCCCCCGCCTGGGCGGCGCGCATGGTGGGAATGGGCGATGGCAACGATTCGGTGGCATTCACCCACATTACCCGCCTGGGACTGCCGGTGCTCGACATCCAACTTGCGGGGGGCGAGTGGCCCACAGCAGAATATGTGGTGGCACCCGAAGGACACTGGGGAAAGAGCATCGTCAACCCCACCCGGGTGCCGGGACGGATGCAGATGTACGTCGGGGGCAGCGTGGTCTACGACACCGGCGAGTATGTCGATGCCGACAGCGTGACCGGCATGACCCTGAGAATACGCGGCAACTCCACAGCGTGGAAAGAGAAGAAACCCTACAAAATCAAGCTTCAGCACAAGGCCGACCTGCTGCGGCGCGACAGCATCGACGGGCGCGACAAGAACTGGGCGCTCATACGCGACGAACACCTGTTTGCAATGCAAGGCTTTGAGGTGAACCGCATTCTGGGAATGCCGTGGACACCCGGATACCAATATGTGAACGTGGTCATCAACAACCGATATGAGGGCATTTATATGCTGGTGGAATCGGTGAGGCGCAACACCGACTGCCGCCTGAATGTGTCGAAAGAAGGCTACATCTTTGAGAGCGACGCCTATTGGTGGAAAGAACCCATTTATCTCACATCGGGCATCTACAACCGCCTTCGCTACACGTTCAAGTACCCCGACGAAGACGACTTCACAGCTGCCGACACGCTGTATATGACCTCGCTTGTTCGCCAAATGGAGCGCAGCTACATGCGCGACAATTATCCCGAAGTCATCGACGTGCGCTCGTATGCCGCCTGGTGCCTGGGGCACGACATCCTGGGCACGAAGGACTACCCCGGCACCAACCGGTTCTATCTCAAATATGACAAGAGCGACACCACACGCGTGGTGATGCCCCTGCTG
This sequence comes from Muribaculaceae bacterium, assembly GCA_017443765.1. Lineage (GTDB taxonomy): Bacteria > Bacteroidota > Bacteroidia > Bacteroidales > Muribaculaceae > Sodaliphilus. The sequence goes on from JAFSYB010000029.1 coordinate 16,260, forward strand.
TGGGACTTCGACTCGTCGGAATCGGTGGCCGACAACTGGTCGCAGCCGCACCTGTGGTTCTACTCCTACCTATTCAACAATGCCAACCGCACCTTTGTCGATGAGTTTGTCAATCTATGGAACCGTGTGAGCCCCACGCTGTACGAGACCATTTTCACGCATTTCGACACCATGCGCCGTTCACGCGAGGGATCGGCCATCTCGCTGTCGCTCCAGCTCAACAACCAGCGCTGGGGAACCAGCTACTTGATTTACACCTGCTTCATCGACCGGCCAGCATGGATCAAGAGCCGCGTGGAATGGCTCAACGCCGAGGTGGCCAAGCTCAATGCCACAATGGGCGATGTAGACCTCAATGGCCATGTGGATGTGGACGACGTGAACGCGGTTATCAATATGATTCTTGAGTATGCCGAGCCCAATCTGGCAACAGGCGACATGAATGGCGACGGAAAGCTCGATGTGGTTGACCTGCAAGCTATCATTGACCTGGTCTTGAAGTAGCTACAAGCTACGAGCTACGAGCTACGAGCTACAAGCTACGAGTAAATGAGTAAGGGGTTGTCTATCAGCTGTAATTGCGAGCCAGTTGCTTACTTGCGAAACTTAATAATCATTTTTTACTAAATATTGACTATGAAACGAAATGTTATCGCTCTGACGATGTTTTTGCTGCTGCCTATTGTGGCGGTGGCCCGTGATGTGGTGCCCGAGCTGGCCTCCCCCGATGGCCGGCTGCGCGTGGCTTGTGGCGTAACACCCGATGGAGCCCTGGAGTTCACCGTGGCCAAGGATGGCCGCATGGTGGTGGCTCCCACGCGCCCGGCAATGACGCTCAAGGGCGGGCGTGTGCTGGGGCAACGCGTGAAGGTGAAGAAAACCGCCATCACGCCCCAGCGTTTCGACGCCGCCACGCCCATTTACAAGAAAGACCGCGTGTCGTTAGCCTATAACCTGCTCACGGTGAACTGCGGCGACTACGACCTGCAATTCCGTGCCTACGACCAGGGCGTGGCCTACCGCTTCGTGACACGCCTGCGCGATTCGGTGACTGTGATGAGCGAGGACACACGCTTTGCACTGCCCGACGACTGCCAAACGTGGATGGCTCCCGCCAACTCACGATTTGAGAGCAACGACTTCCGCGTGCAGGCGTTCTGCTCGTTTGAGAACACCTACATCCACGCGCCGCTCTCGCAACAAAGCCGCACGCACCTGAGCCTGTGCCCGGTGCTGGTGGACCTGCCCGGTGGCGGACGCATGGTGCTGGGCGAGTACAACGTGCGCGACTATCCCGGAATGTTCATGCTGCCCGACGACGGCAATGTGGTGAAGGCATTCTTCCAGCCCGTGGTGGCCCGCCAGCACCAGGGTGGACACAACAACCTGCAAATGATTGCCGATGAATGGCACGACTACATCGCCCGCACCGCTGGCCGCCGCGCCTTCCCCTGGCGCATGATGCTGGTGGTGGACAACGAGGCCGACCTGCTCACCTGCGACATCCCGCGCACGCTGGCCGATGCACCCGAAGTCGATGGCTCGTGGGTGCGACCCGGAAAGGTGGCCTGGGACTGGTGGAACGACTGGAACCTGACCGGCGTGGACTTCGTGACCGGCGTGAACGACGCCACCTATAAGTATTACATCGACTTCGCAGCCCGCAACGGCATCGAGTATGTGATTCTCGACGAGGGCTGGGCCGTGAACAAGCAGGCCGACCTCATGCAGGTGGTGCCCGAGATTCACCTCGAGGAGCTGGTGGCCTACGGCCGCGAGCGCGGCGTTGACTTGGTGCTCTGGGCTGGCTACAAGGCATTCCTGCGCGACATGGAGGGGGTGTGCCGCCACTACAGCCAGATGGGCATCAAGGGCTTTAAGATTGATTTCATGGACCGCAACGACCAGGAGGTGATGCGTTTTCTGGAGGATGCCGCGCGCATGTGCGCCAAGTATCACCTGTTCTGCGACTTCCACGGCGCCCCCGCTCCGCAGGGGCTCACCGCCACGTTCCCCAACGTGCTCAACTTCGAGGCCGTTGCCGGCCTGGAGCAGGTGAAGTGGAGCGATGCCAAGGAGTTCGACGAGGTGCCGCACGAGACCGTGCTGCCGTTCATCCGCCAGGTGGTCGGCCCCATGGACTACACCCAGGGAGCCATGCGCAATGCCACCAAAGAGAATTTCTACCCCTGCTACAACCAGCCCATGAGCCACGGCACCCGCGCTCGCCAACTGGCCCTGTACATGATTTTGGAATCGCCCTTCAATATGCTGTGCGACACACCCACGCAATACGAGGCCAACCAGCCTTGCACCGACTTCATTGCCGCGCTGCCCGTGGTGTGGGACGAGACGCGCGTGTTGGCGGCCAAAGTGGGCGAATATGTGGTGATGGCCCGCCGCAAGGGAAACGACTGGTACATTGGCGGCATCACCAACTGGACTGCCCGCGACCTGGAGGTGAACCTCTCGATGGTGGCCGGGCAACGGCTTGAGCTCTTCACCGACGGCGTGAACGCCGACCGCCATGCCGAGGACTACGTGCGCCGCACCATCACCGCACCGGCCGTCCTGAAGGTTCACTTAGGATCAGGAGGCGGATTCGCTGCTCGCGTGCTTCACGAGTAGTGTCGAGCGGCAAGGGCGGCAAAGGCTGCGGCTTGAGCAGCACGAAATGGCTGTCCTCGTACACCGGCTGGTAGTTGTGCTCGTGCAACCACGCATTGAGCACGGCCAGCTTGCGGTTGTCCTGATAGGTGTTCTGCGTGCCGTAGTCGGCAAGATAGCGCTCACTGGGAGCGCCCCACTGGGCACCCAACGTGTTGAACTTTTGTCGCAACACAGGCGGTAATTCCACCAGTGCCCCATCGCGCAGACGCGCTTCCAACATTCCCGCGCTGAGCTGCTCCACCCACGAGCACCCTACGTAAGGGTGCGTGTGGGTGAGGTAGTTAAGCGTGGGAATGCTGCCGTAGGCCATCAACGTGGTGCCAGGCTGCACGTGCGGCTCAATGCCGTGCAGCACGGTGTTCAGCACCTCGGCACGCTCGCGGGTGGTGTAGATGTGCGCTGCGCGTGGCGCGTCAACAGTCCACCGCTTGTCGAGCAGCGAGCCGCCGTCGAAGTAGGCACCGCCCGTCACCATGCGCACGGCGCACACGGCCATCAGCACCAATGGCAGCACCACACGGCAGCGACTCAGCCACCACAGGGCGGCCACCGGAGCGGCCACCCAGCACACAATGGTGCCGTTGTTGTAGGCGCCATCGCTGCCCAGCGGCATCACCAGCATCATGCCCAAGCCCAGCACGGCCAGCCACGTGAGCCACCCCTTGCCATGGGTAATCATGACCGCTATGCAACCCGCCACGCACATCGCCCACAGCGGCTCCAACGGGTGCATCCTCGCCGTGAGCCACACCATAAGCGCGACCGACAACAACTGAATCGGCACCGACAACCAGCGGCGGCGTTGTCCGTGCGCCCACCAGCAGGCACACACGGGCAACGCAAGTTTCAAGCCCGTCCATACCCCCTTGGCATAGAAGCGCAATTGTGTCATGACCATCTGTCCCGTGCTGTGCGAGGCGGTGCCGCTGCTGTCGCCGGCAATAGCACGCAAATCATCGAGCACGCGCTCGAACTGCACCTGGTGCGACAACGGCATCAGCAGGAAAACCACACACACCGTGAGCATGGCCACACAAAGAAACAATAGAGTCAACCTCACAGCCTGCAACCAGTCGAAAGCCTCCCACCATGCTTTGCGGTAGAAAAACGCCACAATAAGCGGCAGCAGCACCATCGACAGGCCCAGCACATTGGGGATACGCACCAGCACGTTCAGCCCGGCCAGCACCCCGGCCAGCACCACCGACCACACATTATTGGAGCGCATGCCGCGCCACAGCGCGGTGATGGCCGCCACATAGAAGACGATGGTGCACAGGTCGTAACTCAGCGTGTAGGGTGGCGCAACAAAGGTGGTCACCACCAGCGCGCAACCCAGTGTGAGCGCGCGCACATCAAGGTGGCGGCGCAAGGCCAGCCACAACATCACGGCACACAACGTGTTGAACGCCACGCCCACAAGCCGCATGCCCGCCATGCCCATCGCAGGAAACAATCCCTGCAGGACACCACCCAGCACGCCGCTCAAGTAGTACATAAAATTATACTCCACGCTCGCCGGGTGCGTGAAGATGTTGTCGTAGAATGTGAGATAGAACCCGGCATCGGCCACGTCCATGCCGAAGAACACACCCAGCAGTTGGTAGAGCACCAGCAAGGCCATCACGCCCCAAAACAGGAGGGTGTGCCTGCGCTCATGGCCAGGCAGCTGGTCGCGGGTGACGGTAAAGCTGCGGTAGTAAGGCGCTTGGGCATGGTCGAGGAGCTCGCGGTCGCCCCGACTGTCGCCGTAAGCCGTGAGATGGCACCGCTCCACATCGGGCACGGCCTCGCGCAGACGGCGCCATTTCTCGGCTCCATGGCAGTTGGGCGTGGCAAAACGCCCCGTCAGGCAGCCATTGGCATCTTCCTCCAGCTCGGTGCCAATCACTTGCACGCCAGCGTGGCCAATCCACGGCTCAACCCAGTCGGGCGAGCTGGCGGTGACCACAAGCACTTGGCTACCGGCATCCACAGCGTTCAATAACGCTTGCTCGGCCTCGCGGCGCGTGTGAAGCAGCCGCCCCATGATTGCTGCCTGTGCACAGCGGCGGCGAAACTCGTCGTGCTCCATCCCGCGAACAAAGTGGCCAATGAGGCGTTCCTTGGCACGGCCGCCATCGAGCAAGTGCAGCTTGTAGAGCACAATCCAGGGCAGGCACACCAGCACACCCCAACAAAAGGCTCCCAGACCGAATACGTTGCGCAGCACCCACGGCAGTGAGTCGTTGTCAATATACGTGCCATCAAAGTCGAAAGCAACTACCGGCTTCAGTTGTTCCTCACACATAGATAATGAAAATGAAAGCCAGCAGCCAGCCGGCCACACAGGCTTGGATAAAACGGTCGCGCCCCAACACCCGCGTGGGACTGCCGCTCTGGTTCTCCACCAACGTGAGTTGCAAGTAGCGCAGTATGCCCGCGAGCACAAACACCGCCGTGCAGTAGATGTGATGATTGCCCAACCGGGCAGTCACCTCGTCGCTTATGGTGTACATCAGGTAGGCCACGATGGTGACTGTGGCCACCATCGTCAGGGCCATGTTGATAAACTCCAAATTATAGTTCGCCGCACCCCGGCGCACCGCTTTGCCGCCCTCGGCCTTCAGCATCACATCATCGCGGCGCTTGCCCAGCACCAGGAACAGCGCCAGCAAGAACGTCATCACCACAATCCATTGCGACAGGGCGATGTCGCCCGTGAGCGCGCCAGCCTCGACACGCATCACATAGAACACTGCCACCACCAGCACATCGACCAAGCTCACATGCTTGAGCCACAGACTGTAACACACATTGAGCGCCAAATAGGCCACCATGAGCCAGAGCACATTTGCCGGCAGCAGCCACCATGTGAGAGCGATGGCGGCGCACACACACACCGCGCACGCACACCAGCCCGCCGGCACACTCACCGCACCCGACGCAATCGGGCGGCGGCACTTGCTCGGGTGGCGAGCATCAGCCTCGCGGTCCAGAATGTCGTTCAGGCAGTACACCGCGCTGGCCGACAGCGAGAACACCACGGCAGCCGTGAGCGTGACCAGCAACAAACGCACTTCGTTCATGCGTTGGCTAAAGAACAAGGGCAACAGCACAAAGGCGTTTTTCACCCATTGCTGCGGCCTGAGCAGCTTTAATATCGGAATTAGGGGAATCATATCAGTGGGTAGCAAGGCAGCGCAACGCATTGAGGTCGAGCGTGAAACATTCGTCAAGCTGCTGCCAGCGATAGTCATTGACGCATCCGGGCAGGTCGGCAACGATGCCGAACACTTGCCATCGTTGCACACCGGCAGAATGTCGCTGATGCCGTTGAGGGGAAAGCTTCACGTTAACCATATATTTGCGCCTTCGTTTGGATTCAACCTGCAAAGTTACTGAAAGTTGAGCGCAGAGCAAAACAAAAAACGTTTTTTTTGTTTTGCTCTGCCGAAACGCCTCGTTACTTCGGCAAAGCCAACGTTACTGAAAGTTGAGCGCAGAGCAAAACAAAAAACGTTTTTTTGTTTTGCTTTGCCGAAACGCCTCGTAACTTCGGCAAAGCACTCCTGTCATGGTGGGGTTTTCACAGTGGTTATCGCCTATCTGCGATCAGTCAGCCTGCTCAATGCCGGTTCAGCATTATTCCGTTCCCATTTCCCTGGCTTGCGCCGCGCCATTTAGCTCGACTGCGTAAAAAAATTCGCTTAATATTTCGTCAATCCAAAATAATGCACTAAATTTGTAGCCGATAAATTAGCGACAAGGCGATACTTTTATTTATTCACTTATAAACCAATTCACAACATGAGAAAGTTTTTATCTCTTATGACAATGTGTCTGCTGGCCGTGGGAGCACTCCACGCCGAGACATTTGTGATGTCCGAACAGAGCGGGTTTCCCAGCACAAATGGCGACTTCACGCTCACTTTCGGCACCTACACGATGGACTTCAAGGGCAACACGGGTGCCTCCAAGCCCACCTACAATGCCAATGGCAAGGATGTTCGCACCTACGCGAAGAACACCATCCAGCTCACCACCACCGGAGATGCCATGACCCAGGTGGTGTTCAACATCTCGGATGCCGGCAAAAGGCGCCAGGCCGAAGTCACCCCGTCGGAGGGGTCGGTGAGCGTAAATACCGTTGACTGGACGGTGACCTGGACGGGCAGCAGCAAGGACGTGACTTTCACTGTGGGTGACAAGGCCACCTACGGCACCGATGGCGACACCAAGGCCGGACAATTCGACTTCCTGTCGGTTGACATCAACACGGGCGCTGTGGTTGAAACGGTTTCCAACCCGACCATCAGCCCGCTCACGGGCACTTTCTACAACCCGATTGAGGTGAGCATAAAGTGCGGCACGAGCGGTGCCAGCATCTACTACACCACCGATGGCTCCACCCCGACGGCCACCAGCACGCTCTACAGCGCACCGTTCACCGCAAGCACCAACATGACGGTGAAGGCCATCGCCATCAAGGGTGACAAGCAGAGCGAGGTGGTCGAGGCCGTCTACACCTTTGCAACCGCCACCGACGTGGCCAACATCGCCGCTTACCAGCGCGTGGACGATGGCACCGTGGTGCGCTTCACCAACCCCGTGAACGTGCTCGCACAGTACACGATGAGCAGCAACAACGTCCGCCTGTTTGTGCAAGACGCCACCGGCAATATGTTCATCTACGGCAAGGCCGGGCAGAAGTACAACAACGGTGATGTGATTCCCGCCGGCTTCACCGGAACCAAGACCACCTACCACGGCGAGCCCGAACTGTCGGTGAACGAGAACAGCAACTTCCAGGCCGCCAGCAGCAACAGCCCCATCGCCGCCGAGACCATCCAAGCTATCGATGTCGAGGCTGACCTGTTTGCACACTACGTCTACATCGCCGGTGCCACGCTGGGCTACACCACCAACAGCAGCGGCAGCAAGAACCTGTCGAGCATTGCCGACAACAGCGGCCAGGCCGTGGCCAACAACAGCATGGGCATCACCGCCAGCAGCATCGACTACGATGCCACCTACAACGTGACCGCCGTGATTGGCTCGTTCAAGACCGACACCACCGATGTGGTCTACGAGGTGTGGCCCGTGAAGCTGGAGAAGGTGGGAGGCGGCACCGTCACCAACGGTGTGGCCACCATCGCCGAGTACCAGGCCCTGGCCGACGACGCCACCTTCACCTTCACCGGCAATGCCGTGGTCACATACGTTGACTCCAACGACCTGCGTTACGTCTACATCAAGGACAACACGGGTTCGGCTGTGATTTACGGCACCAATGCCGCCAATGGCCTTAAGCAGGGCGATGTGCTGTCGCCCGAATGGACCGGCAAGAAGAAACTCTACAACGGCCTGTATGAAATCGTGGATTTCGGCAACCTCTCTGCCAGCGGCCAGACGCAGACGGTGACCCCCGTGGAGAAAACCACTGCCGACATCACCACCGCCAACCAGAACATCTATTGCGTGCTGCGTGGTGTGAAGATTGCTTCGGTCAACGGCCGCAACTTCACCTTCGAAGACGGAGCAGCCGGTTACAACACCTTCAACGGCACGGTGACGCTGCCCAGCGACCTCACCCAGACTTACGACATCGAGGGTGTGATTTCGGTTTACAACAAGGCTCAGTTCGCACCCACGCGCTTCCTCACCGAAGTCGTGGTTCCCGACGTCGAGGACATCGAGGCGCTGTATGCCATGAACGAGGGCATCACCGCCACCATCCAGTGCGACATCAACGCCATCTATCAAAGTGGTTACAACCTCTATGTGAAAGATGCCAACGGCACCTACGGCCTGGTTTACGGTCACCTCAACGAGCAGTTTGAAAACGGTGACATCATCCGTGGCGCACAGGCCAGCTGGAGCAATTACCAAGGCATCAAGGAGCTCATCCCCACCGCTTCCACGTTTGCGAAAGCTGCCACCGGGAATCCGGTCCAGCCCGAAGTTTACGCTATTGAAGACCTGGGTACCGACATGGTTCACTACTATGTGAAGATTGAGAATGCCGCTGTGGTGAACGACTCCACCAAGTACATCACCATCAACGACGGAACCGGCAGCATGACCGGCTTCAACAAGCTCAACGTTGAATTCCCCGCCGATGGCACTTACGATGTGACTTGCTTCGTGAGTCTGCACAACGATGTCGTGCAGCTCTATCCTGTGGCATTTGGTGGCGATGAGCCTGCCGTGCGCGGCGACCTCTCGGGCGACGGCGTGGTAGATGTCGACGACCTGAACCTGGTCATCAACATGATGCTGGGCAAGGCCGAGAAGACTGAAGCTGCCGACATCAACAAGGATGGAGCCGTGGATGTGGACGACATGAACATCATCATCAACATCATGCTTGGCAAGGACTGACGATTAAATGCTTAACCCCATAAACCCTCTGATAGGGCGTTTTGCCGGGGATTAAGATTCATGCAAAAAAGTCAATGGGCAACCTGTTCAATTCGGTTGCCCATTGACTTTTTGACTCGTTAAGTTCAAAATCTACGTCTTACATCAGCCTGCGCTGTCCCAGATGCTGCGGTGCGCATAGACGGGCATCCGCTCCGGGTTGGCCTCTGCATCGGCGGCTGGGGTGAAGTGCTGGGTGGCCTCGATTTTCTCGTTGCGTCCGCGCAGGTAGCCGCGCGCCTCGGCATCGGCGAGCAGGTCGGCAATGCGCTGTGCAGTGGCTGCATCCAGCCCGGCCACCACCGCAGGCTGACCGGCAACGATGTCCCGGGGTGCCTCGGCTGCCGGCGGCTGCGCATCGGCAGTTTCAACGGCTGCGAGTGCCTCGGATGCGGACGAAGGAATAGCGTCGGCGTTTTCCACAGGGGCGGGTGCAGCCTGCACGGCAGCCTCTCGTGGGGTGAAAGGAGGAGGTGTGTTGTTCATGGTGATGACAATTAGATTACTCGTATTCAATTATTCAAACGGCACAAAGTTACCCCACGCCACACTTGGCAACAAGGTCAACCAATGGGTAGTCGTGAGCCGCCAACGAATGTCAAGAAGCCAGCTCGTTGAGCAGGAGGGCGACGGCCTGGTCGCGCTGCTGGCGGAAAGCGTTGAACGTGTCGTAGAGGTCGGTGAGCGCGAGGTCGGCGTTTTGGGCTTGCAACTGATAGAGCGTGGCCGAGCCGCCGGAGGCGATGTTCTTGCCCTGCAACGCGCCATGCACCCCCGACACCTCCTCAAGCAGCTTCAGCTGCAACTCAATCATGTCGTAAGCGCCGAAGTTGCTTGCCGTGGCCTGGATTTGTTCGGGCCGTGCCTCGCCGGCGGCCGGCGAGTAGGGCAGGATGCCGCCGGGGTTGCTCCACACGCGGCGCACGTCGGCCCAGGTGAAGCCGTCGGGCAGCGCGGTCTCGGGATAGAGGAGCACGCCCTTGGCACTGGCCATGAGCGTCTGGTCCACAAGGCTGATGAGCCGGTTGAGATACTTCTGCTGGTCGATGACATCCTCGACCAGCGCGTGCACCTCGCCATCGACGAGCGGGTGGAACCGCATCACAAAGGGGTGGCAGCCGGCGGTGGTGTGCGCGAGCAGGTCGCCCGTGGGGGCGAACCAGCGGCAGTGCCAGCGGGTGTCCACGTCCCAGCGCAGGTTCACATCGGGGCTGGTGCGCAGTCGGCGCGCCTCGGCGGGCGTGAGCACGTCGAGCTGTGCCGTGCGCCGGTTGTGGCACACCATCACCTCGCGACTCTCGAGCGTCCACACCTCGATGGCGCGCACGCGGTCGGCCTGCAGGGGTTGCCAGAATCCCACGGCACTCTGGCTGTCGGCACCCAGCTGTGTGGCGCAGTCGGCCGTGCGCGTGTCGGTGTGGTCGGTGTACAGGCGGCGCACCCAGGCGGCCTTGCGCCGCTGCCCGCCAGCCACGCGGCGCATCAGCTCGTGCAGCTGCAACTCGTGCAGCTGCCCCAGCAGCCGGCAGTCGCGGACACGCGGGTCGGCAAACGCCTCGGCAAAAAACAGGTTCGGGTTGATGTTGCTCACGTCGATGCGCACGTCCTGCCCCGGAGCCGACGGCACGCGCTCCACGCGCTGCAGGCAACAGCCCGAAATCAGGAACTCCTCAAGGGCGCGCGCATCCAGCTCGTCGAGCAAGTTGTCACGGTGCACTTCGGCCAGTGCCTTGTCGGCAAGCTGCTCGTGGTCAATCACCTGCGAGCGGAAACGCCCCACCACCGTCTTGACGAGTTGGCGAATCAGGTTGTTGGTCACGGGGGTGGTACCGGCACGGGTGAAGCGCTCCCAGTCGGTCACGCGCTGCCCATCGGGAGTGAGCGAACTGTCGCCCCACTGGTCGCCAAAGGTGAACCGCTTGTTGCGCTGCCGGCCCAGCCGCAGCGCGCTGCCGCCATTCCAGGCCTGGAAAGCCTTGCGCAGCACATTGGTGTCGTAGGTCATCATCGTGTTTATGACTTTAAGTTGTGAATCGCCGCAAAAGTAGCGGCCTCCCCACACACGCCGCAAGGTCAAGCAACGGGAACTCACGAAATTTGCACAAGTCGAAGATATGTTGTAATTTTGCACCAATTTCTCATCAAGTGACAATGTATTATAAAATACACTATCAATGACAAAAGGCAAAAAGATTACAGCCATTTCATTGTTCTCCGGGGCTGGAGGAATGGATGTGGGTGTGAGACAGGCTGGTTTCGACATACTGGCTTGTTTTGAATTGGACAAACATTGCTGTGAAACATTGCGTGAGAATATCAAAAGAGAAAAACGAAATACAGTTGTTTACGAAGGAGACATCAAATCATATTCACCAGATTTTATTTTAAAAGAACTGGGCTATCAGGTAGGCGAGATAAACTTGCTTTTTGGTGGGCCTCCATGTCAAGCATTTTCTCAAATCGGGAAACAGCAATCAATACTTGATGAGCGTGGTGAACTTCTGTTCCAGATGATTAGATTTGCAAATGTTATCCAGCCACAAGCCATCATGATTGAACAGGTGAAAGGCTTGTTAACAGCCAAAGACCTTGCGGGAAATCGTGGAGGAGTTTTCAAACAATTCATTAGCGACTTGGAAGAATTGGATTATGAAGCAAAATGGCGAGTAATGATGGCCGCCGATTATGGTGTACCGCAGCTCAGGGAAAGAGTCTTGATTGTGGCCATCAAGAAGCCTAACGACTTTCAGTTCCCAAAGCCAACCCATGCAAAGTTATCAGACACACGGGATTTATTCGGCCTTCCACCGTACAAGACTGTTGGAGAGGCCATCAACGACCTTGGGAAACCAGTAATGAAAACAGATATTAGTGTTGTTCCTGATGACAGCCACTATGATGTGACTCCAGACCGTGACCGTGAACGCATACACGGTGTACCAGAGGGAAAATGTCTTTCATCGCAAACTCATCTCCCCAAGGAACAGATTGGCCGGCTTACGAAAAAAGACACTACCAAATATTTAAGACTTGACCGAAACAGACCTTCAAATACGTTGAGGGGGGGCGAAATTTTTTACCATCCTATTGAGGACCGCTACCTGACACCTCGCGAGTATATGCGCATTCACGGCTATCCCGACAGCTACGTTCTGCGAGGTCCTATACGCCGAAGAACGGGAAGTGTGAGAGACCTGGACCAGCATAGACAGGTTGGAAATTCTGTCCCCCCTCCATTGGCAAAAGCTGTTGCTTCAAAAATAAAGGAGATTTTATTATGCCCAAAATCTTTGAATTGTTAGGTTATCCTGTTAGTGACAACAGTTCGAGAATTGTCGAAACTCGGAAGAGAGCATATTGTCCTTTTGTTTCCGGGATGTGCGATGGTGGCGGCAATCGCTATATGTCGGACATTGACTTGAGATTTCACCCGGAACTCAAAAAAATGTTTCCAGGATTAAACCGAGTCCCCTCGGGAATATGTTCAATTCAATTGTCGGAAACCAGTGCCCCTTGGATTATATGTCCAAGGCGATTGCTCTATATGGGTGAAAAGGCCAATCAAGATGTTTTAATGGGCGAAACTCAAACACGATTAATCGAATTATGTGGGTTTCCGAAAGGAATAGAAATTGGTATTTGGACCGAAGTGAAAGTAAAGTATTCAAAAGACGACAGTGATTACTCGGCTTTTGACTACACTTTCGACTATGTACTGATGCCTTTGGGTTGTGTTTCGCAAGAGCAGGCTATCGAAGAATCTTGTTTAGAGTGGAAACAGCTTCAAAAGAATCTTCGTGACTGCGGCCACACTTTTTCGCAAAGAAATGGGAAATCATACATAGAAGATTTTCCAATCGGAAGCCCCATTATAGTTGAGGTTATGACCTCAAGCACATCAGGAGGCAATAAGAAAAAAAGAAGTTGTATCCCACAAGCATTTGAAGATTGTATGCTTGGAAAAACTCATACCGCACCCGGTATAAACTACCGTCAGGTATGGGCCAGAATGGCAAGCCAGTTAATTGTGAAATCGCAAGCAGCTATGGCTTGGAATGGTAAAACAATTTGGGTCTTGCAAGATTTGCTTGCCGACTATATTTCATCAAGTACTGCATTGAATCTACATCAATTTATTGCTGACCACACTGATGAAGTAAATATACTTGCTTTTTCGTACGGAGACAACTATAGGCATACAGAAAAAAATAAAACCGTATCTTTAAATAATTCTGTTCTATATGCAGGACAAATACGTTCTGGAAACAGCAACAAACCCAAACCTTGTTTCCAAGATATCGTGTTAGCCCCCATTTGCCCACCACGCAGTTCCCTGATTGCGGCTTTGAGTAAGAAAAAATTGGTCAATCGGTTGGTGGTATAAACAATCAGCATTTAACTTTGGATATCATTTAATTAAAAACGCATAAGGCGTATAACTATTAATTATGGCACAGAAAGAAGACGTTTTCAAGAAAATCGTGTCGCACTGCAAGGAGTACGGCTTCGTGTTTCCGTCGAGCGAGATTTACGACGGGCTGGGCGCCGTGTACGACTACGGGCAGAACGGCGTGGAGCTAAAGAACAACATCAAGCGCTACTGGTGGGAGGCGATGACGCTGCTTCACGACAACATCGTGGGCCTGGACTCGGCCGTGTTTATGCACCCCTCCATTTGGAAGGCCTCGGGTCACGTGGACGCGTTCAACGACCCGCTGATTGACAACCGCGACAGCAAGAAGCGCTACCGCGCCGACGTGCTCATCGAGGACGAGCTGGCGAAGATGGACGAGAAAATCAACAAGGAGGTGGCCAAGGCCGCCAAACGCTTCGGCGAGGCGTTCGACGAGGCGATGTTCCGGCAAACCAACCCGCGCGTACTCGAGCACCAGGCCAAGCGCGACGCCCTGCACGAGCGCTTTGAGCGGGCGATGAACGCCAACGACCTGGCCGAGCTCAAGCAAATCATCGTGGATCAGGAGATTGTTTGCCCCATCTCGGGCACCCGTAACTGGACCGACGTGCGCCAGTTCAACCTCATGTTCAAGACCCAGATGGGCAGCAGCAGCGACGCCACGATGGACGTCTATCTGCGCCCCGAGACCGCACAGGGAATCTTTGTCAACTTCCTCAATGTGCAGAAGACCGGCCGAATGCGCATTCCGTTTGGCATCTGCCAGATTGGCAAGGCGTTCCGCAACGAGATTGTGGCCCGCCAGTTCATCTTCAGAATGCGCGAGTTCGAGCAAATGGAGATGCAGTTCTTTGTGCGCCCCGGCGACGAGATGCAGTGGTTCGAGTACTGGAAGGAGCACCGCCTGCGCTGGCACAAGGCCCTGGGGCTGGGCGACGAGAAATACCGCTTCCACGACCACGAGAAGCTCGCCCACTACGCCAATGCGGCCACCGACGTGGAGTTCCAGTTGCCATTCGGCTTCAAGGAGGTGGAGGGCATACACAGCCGCACCGACTTCGACCTCACGCAGCACGAGAAGTTCTCGGGCAAGAAAATCCAGTATTTCGACCCGGAGCTGAACCAGAGCTACACGCCCTACGTGATTGAGACTTCGATTGGTGTGGACCGCATGTTCCTGAGCGTGATGTGCTCGAGCTACGAGGAGCAGGCCCTCGAGGGTGGCGACAGCCGCGTGGTGCTGCACCTGCCCAAAGCCCTGGCACCCGTGAAATGTGCCGTGATCCCCCTGGTGAAGAAGGACGGCATGCCCGAGAAAGCCCGCGAGGTGATGCGGCTGCTCAAGTTCGACTTCGCCTGCCAGTACGACGAGAAGGATTCCGTGGGCAAGCGCTACCGCCGCCACGATGCCATCGGCACGCCCTACTGCGTGACCATCGATGGGCAGACACTCGACGACAACACCGTCACCGTGCGCGACCGCGACACCATGCAGCAGCACCGCGTGGCCATCGCCGAACTCCCAGCCCTGCTCGCTGCCGACTGCACATTGAGCGGACTGCTCAAGCGCATGATGGAGTGAGATGTGAGTTTCTTGGTTGTCAGCTGCCGACGCACACGACACTATCCTAACGCTCAATTCCCACTGTTTTCAATAAATTAAGCCCAAAAATTTTGCCAATCAAAAAATTAGTTGTTACTTTGCTTGATTTATTGTGAGAAAAATAATTTTTTGTTAAACCATTAATAATTATTCGCATGAAGAAATTAGTACTATCTCTTGCGCTTGGTGCCCTGGCCGCGCTCTCGATGAGCGCCGGCACCGACGGACAGGTCTACGAGCAGGTGGGTGACTACAAGCTCGTGAACGACTGGATCATCTCTCGCGTCCACACGGGCGAGCTGGCCTACAACGCCCTGCCGTTTGCCAACAACTATGCACGCCGAGCCACCATCTACAATGGTGAGGTGCTCATTGCCCAGACGTGCTCGCCGCTGTACACCTATCAGATTAACGACACCACCACCGGCATGCAGTGCGTGATTTTCCGCTACAGCGTGGAAGATGGCACTCCGCTTGAGACTGTGCCCCTGAAGCTCAACGGCGCCCCCTATGGCAACTCGGCCCAGGCATCGCTGCTGGCCAACAACATTGGTGTGGACCACTTCGGCCACCTGTGGCTGGCTCAGTATGCCAGCGAGGCAACTCGCTCGTTCCAGCTCTACCAGGTGGATATCGAGACCGGTGAGCTCACCTCGATGGGCACGCTCATCAAGGCCGAGACCGAGGAGGAGGTGTGCGCACGCATCGACTACATCGACGTGATGGGCGACATCACCCGCGAGGAGGAGCAGTGCAACGTGATGGGTTGCGGCGCCAGCAGCGACCTCATCTACCGCTGGCACGCCGACCAGGGCGGTGACTGGGAACCCGGATTCGATGGCGTGGACTACCACATCCAAATCACCCAATTCCCGCTGGGCTGGAACTCCGAGACGCAGACCAACGACCAGGAGGTGGCCTCGTGGGGCTTCGCTCCGTTCATCAAGATGTGCCTGGGCGAGGGCGAAGACGATATGTACAACGGCGACCTGTTCTGGATTGACGGCTTCTACAGCACCCCCGCTCTGTATGAAGTTAACGGTTCTATGTACGACAGCTTCAACAACGTTGCCGACTGGAACTTGCTGCCCGAGGCCGGCACCAACGGCTTGACCGAGTTCCACCTCGATGGCAAGAACTTCATGATTTACAGCATCCGCCAGTATCAGGGCGACGGCCACGGCTGCCAGGCAAACATCGTTGAGCTTGACGAGAGCCTCGCTCTGGAATCGATGGTGAAGTACTGGCAGATTCCCGCCGACTCGCTTGGCCACACTAGCGACAGCGGTATCCGCATCCACAGCCTCGAGGCTATTCCCGGGGTTGACGAGGAAGGCAACGAGTATGTCACCATCCTTACCTACAAGTGCCAGAACGGCTTCGGCATCTACCGCATGGGTAAAAACGTGAAACCTCACGGCGGCGAGCCTATGAAGGGCGACCTCACCGGCGACGACGCCGTCGATGTCGACGACCTGAACCTGATCATCAACATGATGCTGGGCAAGACCGACAAGACCGCTACAGCCGACATTAACAAGGACGGCAACGTGGACGTTGACGACATGAACATCATCATCAACATCATGCTCGGAAAAGACTGATGTGAAGCACGTTAAGTGAAATTGGCGGCCGCGAATCTCGCGAATCTCGCCCGCAACAGCGGGAACAACCATTCGCGAAATGCGCGGCCGCCATTGCTTATTTAGTATTTCGAATATCCCTTGTGACTATGAAAAAATCCATTCTTGGCACCGTACTGGCTGCGGTGCTGACTACAATGGGAGCCGGAGCCACCGACACGCTCGTGATGCTCGGACAGACCTACGAGGTGGATACACTGTTCCACAATCAGATTGGTCCAGGCGTTATGCAGACATCGCTGTGGATTCACAACGCCACCACCACATTCCGCTTTTTCTATGCCACGCTCGACCTCGACAACCCCTATCTGTCGATGGAGTGTATCGTGGCTGCCGACCACCTGCGGTCGTGCAACACACTCGATGCCATGGTGCGCAAGCACACCAAGGAGGGACACCGCCAATTTGTGGGCATCAACGGCGATTTCTTCGATGTGTCGGGAAACAAGACCGCACGAGGCAACCTCACCTGGGGCAGCCCGCTGGGTCCCACGGTAAGCAATGGCGAGGTGTTCCTCACGCGCCACAACAACGGCTCCTACCTCAGTTTCACCGCCGACACCGACGGACAAGTGTACGTGAACCCGTTTGAGTTCGGCGGGACACTCACCGCCCCCGACCAGTCGCAGGCCACCGTCACGGCAGTCAACCCAGTGCTGGTGAGCCCGGTCAACAATTCCATCACCATCTACAACTCCTATTATTTTGGCAGCAGTGATGCCTTTGGCGGCTGCGAGGTGAGCGCCAAACTGGCCCCCGACGAGACTGCCTTCCACGCCACGGGCACCACACGCTTAGTGGTCACCAGCGAGCCCAGCACAGCCGGCGACATGGACGTGCCCGCCCAGGGCTTTGTGCTCCACGCCCGTGGGACGGCTAAAAGCGTGGTCGAGAACCTCCACCCCGGCGACGAGCTGGTGCTCGAAACCGCCTGCACCGTGGCCGGGAATGTGATCAACCCCGCTCAAGTGGTGTCGGGATGGCCGCGCATCCTGGGCAACGGCGAGGTGCTCGACACCGAGTATCTGCGCGGTGACGCCAGCGCACGACACCCGCGCACCGGAATCGGCTACGGCGATGGAGGAAAGAAAGTGTACCTTTGTGTTGTTGACGGTCGCCAGTACCTCTCGGCTGGGGCACGCACCAGCGAACTGGCCACCATGATGCGCTACGCCGGAGCCACCGAGGGCATGAACCTGGACGGCGGCGGCTCGTCAATCCTCTACACCACCATGCTCGGCCCGCGCAACAACCCCAGCATCGGCACCGACCGGGCTACGGGCAACGCCATGTTTGCCGTCTATAACGCGCCCGACGACAACACCATCGCCGAGCTGCGCTTCCAGGACTACCGCCTCTCCACCGCGCGCTACGGCGTCTATGTGCCGCACTTCTTCGGCTACAACCAGTACGGCCTGCTC
>JAFSYB010000030.1 GCA_017443765.1 Muribaculaceae bacterium
TAATCATTAATTGCGAAATCCACAAAATTATGGCTATTGAAAAACAAAAAATGCTGCTTTTTTGGGACTCAGTTACGTTTTGTGTGGGTAATTCACACTCAATGCGAATTGCACGAATTAGGCGAATATAAGTGACACCTGCAAACTCCTGCCCCCGGCCCTGTGTGCCGGATGTTTTATGCCACCTCACACCATCACGCCCAGGAAATACTGAATCAGCCACGAGCTGACGGCCATGTAAATCACCATGCCCACGATGTCGTTGGTCACGGTGACAAACGGCCCGGTGGCAATGGCCGGGTCAATCTTGAGTTTCTCGAGCATGATGGGCACAAACGTGCCAAACACCGAGGCGAAGAGCACCACCGCGAAGAGCGAGATGCACACAGCCATCGAGGTAATGTGCGACACGCGCATATTGTCGGGGTCGGTGGGGAAAAACCAGTTGTAGAGCATCACCAGTCCTGCGATGATGGTGGCGTTGAGCAGCGCCACGCCAAACTCCTTGATGATGTGGCGCCCGGCGTGCTTCATCTCCAAGCTGCCATTGGCCAGGCCCTGAACCACGATGGCGCTCGACTGCGTGCCCACGTTGCCGCCGGTGCCGCCAATCAGGGGAATAAACAGCGCCATACCCGGCAGGTAGGTCTGCCAGGAGTTTCCGCCCTCGTCGCCATCGAGAATCAGCGCGTTGGCAATGCCGCCCACGATGCCGATGAGCAGCCACGGCAGGCGGGCGCGGAACTGCGTCCACACGCTGTCGCTGGTCTCCACCTCGGTCGACAGACCCGATGCCAGCTGGTAGTCGCGCTCGCCCTGCTCGCGCACCAAGTCGATGATGTCGTCGACGGTGATGCGCCCCACCAGGCGGCCTATGCTGTCGACCACCGGCATCGCCACCAGGTCGTATTTCTCGAAGTCGAGGGCCACCTCGTCGATGGGCGTGTCGGCACGCACCGAGAGCGGGTCGGGCTCCATCACGTGCTTGATTTTGCTTGCGCTGGGGTTGGTGATGGTGGTTTTGAGCGGGAAGATACCCTTGAGGCGGTGGTCGTCATCGACCACATAGATGTTGTAAATCTCGTCCATGTCCTCGGCCTGCTCGCGCATGGCGCGTATGCAGTCGGGCATCGACATGTTCTCGTTCACCACAATCATCTCGGTGCTCATGTAACCACCGGCGGTTTCCTCGCCATATTGCAGCAGGTCCACAATGTCGCCGGCCTGCTCCACGTCGTCGATGTGCTTGATGATGTCGTCGCGTTCTTCCTCATCAAGCTCCTGAATCACGTCCACGGCGTCGTCGGCGTCCATCTGCTCAAGCACATCGGCGATGTCCTCGCTCGACATCCGCTCGAGCAGGTCGTGACGCTCGTCCTCGTCGAGCTCCACCAGCACATCGGCGGTCGTCTCGTCGTCGAGCAGCTGCATGATGAACAGTGCCTCGTCGGCGTCCAGGTCGTTCACCAGCTCGGCAATGTCGGCCGGGTGCATATCGGCAATAAACACCCGCACCTGCTCGGTGTCCTGACTCTCAATCAGCTGACCAAGCTGCTTGATATTCTCTTCGTTGTATTCTTTCATAATGATGGTCAAGGCATAGTTTAAATTTATCAAGAAACAGAAAGCTGTGAAACGCTGAACTATAGGTGGGTTCTATAATTCATTAACTTCTTGGATGTTTCCTGAATATAATATGCGTTGTATGTATTGTTCTTGACGATGGAATTCAATCATAGGGCTGTATAGAGGATTAAAAATCACTCGATGTTCTGGTTTGTACCGAAAATTACTGACAATGAATAGGCAATAAAACTCGCGTAAATCATCCGCAACATTAAACTCTTTTTCAGTCATCAGTATATTCCCATACTTTTCGTTTATTCCTTTTACCTCAACATAATACCTTCGGTTATCACATGAAAGTTTAAAGTCAAATCCACATCCCAACAGTGTTGTGTCTTCTGCCGCATATTGACTGAACACATCTAAAGATTTGTAATTCATTAAAAAATACTCTTCTGCTGATTTCCCTGTTATCAATCGCTTGGCAACACTTTCGCTCGAAGCATGACCTTTGTCTTTTCTTATGTCTTCTTCATTAATGATGCTGTTGTCGAGAAATCCTTTGATCATATTGAGCATTTCGTCAAACGACATTTTTTGTGTCGTATCTTTTATTACCCTGCAATAATCACGCAGTTCCCGATTCCTCCAACCTTTTCTGTGATTGGGGAAGAAAGGGTCAAATTCGTCTCGATAATTCTGAATCGATTTAGGAAGAAAGCCAATGGCAAATCCTAAAACATTATATGCCTGCCTGAAACTGGAAAAGCCAAGGCCATTAAGTGCCATTTTGTCGAACCGAGACAGAAACAGACCTATCATGACCGCCTTGTCGCGTGTGTTAAGCTTCTTTACATCTCTCAACATCTCTCTATTTCATTTACACGATTATGGTGTGCTCTATATGTCACAATGATGGAATTGATAAAGCTGATTCTTTCCCCAGCACTCTGCTTTGGTATAATCTCGACTTGAGTGTTTCTGCCCAAACAATCCAGGCTTCGTTTTAATGTCCATATCTTAAATGATGAGAATTATCTTCAAAAAACTTTTGCTATCCCTCCCTCAGTTGTGCAATCAGGTTGGTGAGTGCGACAAATTCTGCGACCGAGAGCTGTTCGGGTCGCTGGTTGAATATGTCGGCGTCCAAGGGCGTGCCGGGGGGCAGGAGGCCGCGCAGGGAGTTGCGCAGCGTCTTGCGCCGCTGGCCAAAGCCGGTCTTCACCACGGTTTTGAACAGTCGCTCGTCACAGCCCAGGTCGGTGACGCTGTTGCGTGTGAGCCTCACCACGCCCGACTTCACCTTAGGCGGCGGGTTGAACACGTGCTCATCAACGGTGAACAGATATTCCACGTCGTACCACGCCTGGAGCAGCACCGAGAGGATGCCGCGTGTTTTGTTTCCCGGCGGTGCGGCCAGCCGATGCGCCACCTCGCGTTGCAACATACCCGAGCAGCACGTCACCTGGTCCTTGCAGTCAAGCACTTTGAAGAAAATCTGCGACGAGATGTTGTAAGGGTAGTTGCCGATAATCGAGAACGGCGCGCCAGCGTAGAGCGCGCGCAAATCGAGCCGCAGGAAGTCGTCGGCAATAATGCGCCCGTCGAGCTGCGGGAAGTTGAGCTTGAGGTAAGCCACGCTGTCGCGGTCCAGCTCCACCACGCGCAGGTCGTGCCCCGCCTCGAGCAGGAACTGCGTGAGCACCCCCATGCCCGGACCCACCTCCAACAACGGCTGCCGCCGGTGCCCGTCCATCGTGGCGGCGATGCGCTGGGCAACGCCCAAATCGGTGAGGAAGTGCTGACCCAGTGATTTTTTCGCACGTACTTGCATTGTCGGTTTGTTTTTAACCTGCAAAGTTAGTAATTAATGCACAATACACAATGCACAATGCGCAATTATTTTGCGACACTGCGCGGCTTCGGTGGTCAAAAACGTCACACAACCGGGACTGAGTCTGAATAACACACAGCACATCTTCGGCGGCCAAGTTAGCCGTACTTAAAACAATAATCAAAAAAATGCGTGCAATGCGAGGCAATGTCGGATTTTATTCGTACCTTTGCCCTGTTTGCTGTATTTGAATTTAAGTTTATGTTGACACGCACAATTGGAGCGGCGGTGCAAGGCATCGACGCCATCATGGTCGTGATAGAGGCATCGGTAGATGTGGGCACGGGATTCACCATCGTGGGCCTGCCCGACACGGCCGTCAAGGAGAGCGGCGAGCGCGTGCGGTGCGCTGTGGCCCAGGCGGGATATGACTTTCCGTTCAAGCGCGTGATGATTAATATGTCGCCCGCCGATGTCAAGAAAGAGGGGTCGGCCTACGACCTGCCGCTGGCCATCGGCATCCTGGCCGGCGACGAGCGCATCAGCACCGAGCGGCTGAGCCGATACATGCTCATGGGCGAGCTCTCGCTCGACGGCTCGCTGCGCCCCATCAAGGGGGCGCTGCCCATGGCGATTGTCGCACGCGAGATGAAGCTGGACGGCTTTATCCTGCCCCGTGCCAACGCACTGGAGGCCGCCGTTGTGAACAACCTGACCATCTACGGCGTCGACAACCTGCAGCAGGTCATCGCGTTTCTCAACGGCGAGGCCGACCTTGAGCCCACGGTGGTGGACACGCGAGCCGAGTTCGCCCGCGCGCAGGGGCAGTTCGATTTCGACTTTGCCGATGTGAAAGGCCAGGAAATGGTCAAGCGCGCTTTCGAGGTGGCGTGCGCCGGCGGGCACAACATCCTGCTCGTGGGCAGTCCTGGCTCGGGAAAGTCGATGATGGCCAAGCGGCTGCCCAGCATCCTGCCGCCGCTGAGCCTGAGCGAGGCTCTGGAAACCACCAAAATCCACAGCGTGGCCGGCAAGCTGCCCAGTGGCACCACACTGCTCACCACGCGCCCCTTCAGGGCACCGCACCACACCATCTCGCCGGTGGCCCTGGTGGGCGGCGGATCTTACCCCACGCCGGGCGAAATCAGTCTGGCGCACAACGGCGTGCTCTTCCTCGACGAGTTGCCCGAGTTCCCGCGCTCGGTGCTCGAGGTGATGCGGCAACCCCTGGAAGACCGCGTCATCAGCATCAGCCGCGCACGCTACGCCACCGAGTACCCCGCCTCGTTCATGCTCGTGGCGAGCATGAACCCGTGTCCGTGCGGCTACTACGGACACCCCAAGAACCCCTGCGTGTGCAACGAGTACCAGCGGCAGCACTACATGAGCAAAATCAGCGGGCCGCTGCTCGACCGCATCGACCTGCAAATCGAGGTGCAGCCCGTCGACTTCGACCAGATGTCATCTAAGGCCCCCGGCGAGCCGTCAAGTGCCATCCGCGCCCGCGTGGTGGCTGCCCGCGAGATACAGACAGAGCGTTTCAAGAACGTGCGCGGCGTGTACTGCAACGCCCAGATGACGCCGCAGCTGCTCCACCAGTGGGCCGAGCCCGACGCCGCCGGCCTCGACAAGCTGCGCGACGCCATGGAGCGCCTCAACATGAGCGCCCGCGCCTACGACCGCATCCTCAAGGTGGCCCGCACCATTGCCGACCTCGAGGCCAGCGACCGCGTCCAGCAGCACCACATCATGGAAGCCATCGGCTACCGCAACCTCGACCGCAGCGGGTACCTCGGTGCGCAGTCCACACCGTTTTAGCATGTTGCATTGACAACGCAACCCACCAAACAAGCACTCCCACACAATGAAAAAAGAGACCTACGAAGCGCAAAAGCCGTTTGCCGGCGCAAAGAAACCCTCAATGCTTCGTCGGTGTGTGGGGCATGACTACACCGGCCGCCACATCTACATGATTACGATGGTGACCGAGGGACGCCGGCCGCTTTTTGGTACGATTATGGGCAAGAGCGACGCACCTATGGGCAGTGGTGACGAGTCCCGTATTGCCCTGTCGGAGTTGGGGAAGCGTGTCGCCGACGAATGGTGGGCGACAGAGGAGCATCACCACGAAATCGAGGTTATCGCATTGCAGATGATGCCCGACCACCTGCACGGCATTCTCTTTGTCAAGGAAAAAATGGAAAAACCGCTGGGGATGGCACTGCGTGGCTTCAAGCAGAGCTGCAACCGCCACTACCGTGAGTTGGTGCTTGGCATCCCGCCTGTTCCGTCTGTTGCGTTGCCAACGCAACAAACAAAACAAACGCAACAAACAAAACAAACAAAACCCAGCCGACGTGGTGAGGACCGAACCCACGGCCTGCTCTTCGCCAGAGGCTACAACGACCGGCTCTTGCTCCGCGCGGGGCAGCTCGACACTTGGCTGAACTACCTGTCCGACAACCCTCGACGGTTGCTGATGAAGCGCGAACACCCCGACCTGTTCCGCGTTCAGCGCGACCTCACCGCAGCAGGCATCACCTTCTCGGCTCTCGGCAATCGCTTCCTGCTCGACAGACCCGTGAAAATGCAAGTTCAATGCTCACGCAGCCTTACCGAAGCCCAAATCAAAGACCGAGTCGCCGAGTATCTGGCCGCTGCCCATGCTGGAGCCGTGCTTGTGTCACCAGCCATATCTCCTGGCGAGAAAGTTATAATGCGAGCCGCCTTCGACGAGGGCTTGCCGTTGATATTTCTGGAGGAAAACGGCCTCTGTGACCTCGCCAAGCCCGGCGGAGCCCGCATGGATGCCTATGCGAAGGGGCAGCTGCTCATCCTTGCTCCGTGGGTGCATCACAACGACAAGAAAACCATCACCCGCAGCCAGAGCCTCGCGCTCAACGACATGGCCCACATGATTTGCGGGAACAAAAGAGAATAATGCCTTAAGTCCATAGCCCAAGTGAGTATCTACCACAAAATCCTATACTTGTCTTCGTTAATTCCCTATTCCCTAAATTTTGCCAAATTTGGGGATTACACTCGCTAAATTTATCGAAAATTTGGAGATTAGGAGTTTTTTTCCTGCTGTGGGAGAATCTGATGGTCCCGGAGCGCGTGAAACGCAATGCCTACGCGAGAAGTTATGCCCAATTATACTTTTGGCGGACGCATGACCAAAAGGAGATAGATTTGATTGAAGATAAGGATGGCCATTTGTCCGCCTTTGAATTCAAGTGGAATGAGCGGCAAAAGACTCGGATGCCAACCTCGTTCGCCCAAACCTATCCCAACTCCGACTTCAACGTGATTAACAAGGAGAACTTCTGGCCGTTCCTGTCATGACAGGTTGAGGTCAGGTAGAGCGCATGAACACGAATGCCCGCGCCTGCGACAGCATCCTCAAGGTGGCGCGCACCATTGCCGACCTCGAGGTCGACGACAGCGTCCAGCAACACCATATCATAGAGGGCATTGGCTACCGCAGCCTCGACCGTGGCGGGTAGCCCGATGCCTGGTTATGAATTGAAACAATCAAACAATGGGAAACTCAAGCATTATAATCAGCGAAAACTTTAAAAAAAATCAAGTTTTCGCTGATTTATTTTTTAGTTACAAAAACTTTATATATCTTTGTGCCAACATTTTGAATGGCAGTTTAATGTTTTTCTACCCTTGTGGTTTTAGACTTAAGAATCAGAGGGCATAATCAGCTGAACTGAGATGGAAAAAATAATTGGCAGAGAATTAGAGTTTGAAAAACTGCAGGACTCTATGGCTTCAGGGCGCAGTGAGTTCATCGCACTTTACGGCAGGAGGCGTGTAGGCAAAACATTCCTGATACGAAGCTTCTTCAAAGACCGCTTTGATTTCTACGCTACAGGTGTCATTGAAGGTTCTCGAGAGACCGAAATGGAGTCCTTTCACAACGCGTTGGTCAGGTATGGCTACAAAGGAGAGCCTGCCTCAACATGGGTGCAGGCATTTACACAATTAGCCCAATTGCTTGAACGCAAGAACCGTAATCGCAAACGCAGGTTAGTGGTTTTCCTTGATGAATTGCCTTGTTTTGACACGCCTCGTTCTGGGTTCTTGCAAGCCCTGGATTTGTTTTGGAATAGCCGCGCATCGTGGATTGACAATATGTTTTTCATTGTATGTGGGTCAGCGACTTCTTGGATGATGCGCAATATCATCAATAACAGGGCTGGTTTCCATAAGCGAACAACCCGCACAATACATCTGCGCCCGTTTTCTCTGTGCCAAACCGAGGAATACCTCAAAAACCGGCATTTCAAATGGCCGAGAATTGCCATATTACAAGCCTATATGGTTTTCGGCGGAGTGCCGTATTATCTGAGTCTATTAGATTCCAAAAAGAATGTACCCGACAACATAGACTCTTTATTCTTCTCGTCCGAACCGGAACTTGAAAACGAGTATCAACGTTTGTTTCGTTCGTTGTTCAAAAATGCTGACGAATACATGGAGATCATACGCTTGCTGAGCAGACATCGTGACGGTTACACGAGGTCAGAGATTGCAAAAGAGCTTAAAATCCATGACAATGGTCGCTTGTCCGAAATGATGGACGATCTCGAACATTGCGATTTTGTGAGAAGATACAATAATGGCAAGCTTCGAAAGCATGGCATTTATCAACTCATTGATTTCTTTTCATTGTTTCACTATAAGTTTGGGACGCACCGTGTGACCGACGAGCATTTCTGGAGGAATGGTTGGGGTACACCCGAACAAAACAATTGGTATGGACTGACTTTCGAGCGGGTTTGCCTTTGGCACGTCCGACAGATTATCCGAGGATTAAGACTTGACACAATTCGTCATGAGTATTACGCATGGCGCAGCCAAAAGAGCAAGCCGTCGGTTCAAATTGACTTGGTTATTGACCGTGCTGACGGGATTGCCACTATTTGTGAAATGAAATACTCCAAAGATGATTACTCACTTCCTGAAACAGAGTATCGAAAAATAGTGAGGCGAATGGAAACCTTTCAGCAAGAGACGGTGCATAAAGGGGGCGTGCAGGCAACAATAGTCACAACTTATTCTTTGCGTGACAACCTATATTCTGAGATATCCCCGGTTCCCATTACAATGGAAGAGCTATTTGCTAAATAGCTACCTACGTGCGACGGCATCCACAAAGGGCAATTGCTGTAGGCGGGGCTTCGGCTTGACCATTGGTCTGCCGCGTGATGGCTTTTCATCGATTTTCCTGCTCTGTTTTGCGCAAAGCTTCAATCGTTTTTTGTAATTTTGCAATTCAAACGCTGTTTCTTGTGTTCCTATTTCTATATTCGTAGGACGTATGAAAAAAATCATAGTAGCTTGTGACTCGTTCAAGGGTTGTCTGTCGTCGCGCGAGGTGGCTGCTGCCGTGGCAGGTGCATTGCGTGCGTGCGGTGTGCCGCAGGTGGTGGAGCTGCCGGTGGCCGATGGCGGCGAGGGCACCGTGGAGGCCCTGGTGGCTGCCAGCCCCGCTGCGATGCGGTGGGTGGAGTGCGAGGTGCCGTCCCCGCTGCCCGAGCTGCCGCCCGTCCAGACGCGTTATGCCATCGATGCGGCCGGTGCCACAGCCTATCTGGAACTGGCGCAAGCCAGCGGGTTGGCGCTGGTGCCGCATGACCGGCGCGACATCATGCGGGCAAGCACACTGGGCACCGGGCTGATGCTGCTCGATGCCGTGGAGCATGGCTGCACCCACTTGGTGCTGGGACTGGGCGGCAGTGCCACTTGCGACGGAGGCATGGGGGTGCTGGCGGCACTGGGCGTGGAGTTTGTGGATGCGCTGGGGCATTTGCTGCCTCCCTGCGCCGAGAGCTTGGCGAAAGTGCATGAGATTGACTGCACGGGGCTGCGCGACGACATTGCCCACGCACGGGTCACCCTGCTTGCCGACGTCGACAACCCGCTGTGCGGGCCGCAAGGCGCCGCTCGCGTGTTTTCGCCGCAAAAGGGTGCCACACCCGCCCAGGTCGAAGCCATTGAGGCAGCCATGCAGCGTTTCGCCCGCCTGCTCGGCAACACCGCCATGCTCCCCGGGGCTGGTGCGGCAGGCGGCGTGGGGGCGGCGCTCACCGCTTTTCTGCCTATGTGCCGAATCACCCCCGGCGCTCAGTTCGTCCTTGAGCGCGCCGGGCTGGCCCGGCACCTGGCCGGCGCCGACCTGGTCATTACCGGTGAGGGGCGCATCGATGCCCAGACGGCGATGGGTAAAATACCCTGGCACGTGGCTGAAACAGCATGGCAGCACGGTGTTCCCGTGGTGGCACTGTGCGGCTCGGTGGCAGGCCGTGTGCAAGCCCACACCCTGGGCATGGACTGCATCGTAGCTGTGACACCGCCGCACATGCCATTAGACATCGCCTTGCGTCCCGACGTGGCGCGGACCAACCTGCGGCGGGCGGCCGGCAGCCTGCTCACCCAACTGCATCTCACAACAGAAAAAGAAACGAAATCATCATCAAAATAATTTATTCGACAATGAGCAAGATCAAGACTATCGGTGTACTCACCTCGGGAGGCGATGCTCCCGGCATGAATGCCGCCATACGCGCCGTCACGCGTGCGGGTATTTACAATGGTTTCAACATCAAGGGCATCTACCGAGGCTACACCGGCCTCATCAATGGTGATGTGAAGCCGTTCACGACCGAGGATGTGAGTGCCATTATCAATCGCGGAGGCACCATCCTCAAGAGTGCCCGCTGCAAGGAGTTCATGACCCCCGAAGGCAAGCAGAAAGCCTACGAGACGTGCCAGCGCGAGGAAATAGACGCCCTCATCGTCATTGGCGGCAACGGCTCGCTGGCAGGAGCGCGCGACTTTGGCATGGAGTTCGACTTTCCGGTTATCGGCCTGCCGGGTACCATCGACAACGACCTCTACGGCACCGATGTCACCATTGGCTACGACACCACGATGAACACCATTATGGAGTGTGTGGACCGCATCCGCGACACCGCCAACTCGCACGAGCGCATCTTCTTCGTTGAGGTCATGGGTCGCGACGCCGGCTTCCTGGCTCAGAACTGCGCCATTGCCTGCGGTGCCGAGGCCGCCATTGTGCCCGAGGAAACTACCGATGTGGACCAGCTGGCGGCGTTCATGGACCGCGGCATCCGCAAGTCGAAGAAGTCGTGTATCGTCATTGTTTCCGAAAGCCCCAAGTGCGGTGCCCTATACTATGCCGACCGCGTGAAAAAGGAGTTTCCGGGCTTTGATGTGCGTGTGTCCATTTTAGGGCATTTGCAGCGCGGCGGCTCGCCATCGGCTCGCGACCGCATTCTGGCCAGCAGCACAGGCGTGGGAGCCATCGAGGCCATCATGCAGGGCCAGCGCAACGTCATGGTGGGTGTACGCAACAACGATGTGGTCTATGTGCCTTTCTCCGAGTGCATACGCACCGACAAGCGCTTCGACAAGCGTCTGATTATGGTGCTTAACGAACTCAGCATTTAAATTGCTGTCGGCACTGCCGCCGGGAACCCATCTTAACGATGTTCATCAGCCTTGTGCCGACCTTGCGATATTATTGTGTGGCAAGAGTTATTTGATTATTCCTGAATATGATTGTTTGTGTGACAGAGAAGCCGAGTGTGGCTCGCGACATTGCGGCCATCGTGGGAGCCACGGCTCAGCGCCAGGGCTACTACGAGGGCAATGGCTACCAGGTGACCTGGACTTTCGGCCATCTGTGTGAGCTCAAGGAGCCGGGCGACTACACCGACCGATGGCGGCGTTGGAGCCTGAGCCAGCTGCCGATGATTCCTGCCAAGTTCGGCATCAAGCTCAAGGACGACGACGGAATCCGCAGGCAGTTCCATGTGATTCAGACGCTCATTGCCGCTGCCGACGAGGTGGTGAACTGCGGTGATGCCGGCCAGGAGGGCGAGCTCATCCAGCGCTGGGTGTACCAAAAGGCGCGGTGCGACAAGCCCGTGAAACGGCTGTGGATTTCGTCGCTCACCGACGAGAGCATTCGCGATGGTTTCCAGCGTCTGCAACCCGCCAGCGACTTCGACCGCCTGTACTACGCCGGCCTGAGCCGGGCGATTGGCGACTGGGTGCTGGGCATGAACGCCACGCGGCTCTACACGCTCAAGTACGCCCAGTCGCGCGGCGTTCTCTCCATTGGCCGGGTGCAGACACCCACATTGGCACTCATTGTGGCGCGTCAGCGCGAGATCGAGCAGTTTGTGCCCGAGGATTACTGGGAAATAAAAACCCTCTACCGCACCGTGACGTTCAGCAGCACACGCGGGCGCTTCAAGACCGAGGGCGAGGCCGGCGCACTGGTCGAGGCCATCAAGGAGCTGCCGCTCACCGTCACCAGCATCGAGACCAAGAAAGGACGCGAGGCGCCGCCGCGATTGTTCGACCTCACCAGCCTGCAGGTGGAGTGCAACAAAAAGTACGGCTTCACGGCCGACGACACGCTGCGCCTCATCCAATCGCTCTACGAGAAAAAGGTCACCACCTATCCACGTGTCGATACCACCTACCTGAGCGACGACATCTACGACAAGGTGCCCGGCATCCTCCAGGCTATTGCGCCCATCGACACCTACAAGCCGCTTATCGACCCGCTGCTGGCCTTGCCCAGGCTGCCCAAGAGCAAGAAAGTGTTCGACAGCAGCAAGGTCACCGACCACCACGCCATCATACCCACCAACGTGGATCCGCGCCGCGCAGCCATGAGCCGCGACGAGAAGCTGGTTTACGACCTGGTGGCGCGACGTTTCATCGCGGCCTTCCACCCCGACTGCGAGTTCGACACCACCACCGTGATGGCCTTGGTGGGCGAGCACGAGTTCAAGGCCACGGGCAAGGTAATCCGTGTCGAGGGCTGGCGTGTGGTGTTCAAGACGCGAGAAGCAAGAAACGATAAAACTGAAGTGCCGGGCGATGGCGACGACAACGGAGTGATGCCGGCCATGACGATGGGCGAGAGCGGGCCGCACCAGCCCTCGCTGCTCAAGAAAACCACACAGCCGCCCAAGCACTACACCGAGGGCACCCTGCTCCGCGCCATGGAAACTGCCGGCAAGACCGTTGACGACGACGAGCTGCGCGAGGCAATGAAGGAGAACGGCATAGGGCGCCCCTCGACGCGGGCGGCCATCATCGAGACACTCTACAAGCGCCGATACATTCGCAAGGAGCGCAAGAGTGTGGTGCCCACCGCAGCCGGCGTGCAGCTCATCGACACCATTCACGAACCCCTGCTCAAGAGCGCGAAGCTCACCGGCCTGTGGGAGAACAAGCTGCGCCGCATTGAGCGTGGCGACTTCAGTGCCGCGCAGTTCATCGACGAATTAAAGGCAATGGTGAACGAAATCGTAGTGGGCGTGCTGAGCGACAACAGCGGTGGGGCCATCATCGTGGAGCAGAACAAGCCCGCTCCCACGGCACCGGCCGCTGCCGCCAACAAGCCCAAGAAAGCTCGTGCGCCGCGCATCCGGAGCATCGAAGAGATTCCCTGCCCGGTGTGCGGCCGCGGACACCTGGTCAAGGGGCGAAACGCATATGGCTGCAGCGAGTACCGAAACGGCTGCCGCACCGTGCTGCCGTTTGCCGACTATCCTGCCGACCTCACCCCGGCACGCCTGCGCAACCTCGTGGCCAGGAACTTCAAAAACCGGTAAAGGCACATCGTGCGGCCGACCGCTCACACCGACACCTCGCCCTTGATGGCTGGCCAGGGGGCGTAGCCCTCAAGGACGAAATCCTCATAGCGGTAACCGAAAATGCTGGTCACCTCGGGGTTGAGCACCATGCGGGGCAGCCGACGCGGGCTGCGCGTGAGCTGCTCATGCACCTGGTCCAGATGGTTGAGGTAGATGTGTGCGTCGCCAAAGCTGTGAATGAACTCACCCGGCTCTAAGCCCGTGACGTGAGCCACCATCTGCAACAGCAAGGCATAGCTGGCAATGTTGAACGGCACTCCCAAAAACAGGTCGGCGCTGCGCTGGTAGAGTTGCAGGCTCAGCCGGCCGTTGGCCACGTAGAACTGGAAGAGCGTGTGGCACGGCGGGAGCTTCATCGTGGGCACATCGGCCACGTTCCAGGCACTGACGATGAGGCGGCGCGAGTCGGGCGTGTGGCGAATCATCTCCACCACTTGGCTGATTTGGTCGATGGTGCCGCCGTGGTGGTCGGGCCAGGAGCGCCACTGGTGCCCATAGACCGGCCCCAGGTTGCCATCGGCGTCGGCCCACTCGTTCCAAATGCGCACGCCGTGCTCCTGCAGGTAGTGCACATTGGTGTCGCCACGCAAGAACCACAGCAGTTCGTAGATAATCGACTTCAAGTGCACTTTCTTGGTGGTGAGCAGCGGGAAGCCGTTGGCCAAGTCGCACCGCAGCTGGTAGCCGAACACGCTCCGCGTGCCCGTGCCCGTGCGGTCGGTCTTCACCACACCATGGTCAAGCACGTGTTGCAGCAGGTCAAGGTATTGTTTCATAGTGGGTGGTGGGTGGTGGTTAGGGGGATGGTGGCTCGCAGCTGCTAATGTTTCTTCCTCACACTCCAACCGAAGTGCCCCAGCTCCTCGCCCAGGCTGTAGTAATGTCCGTGGCAGTAGGTGATGAGGTCGGCACGCTGCAGGTCGAGTGCGCCGGTGTCGGGGTCCAGAAAGCGGTCGTCGGCAACAACGTTCATCACCTGGGCGATGAACAAGTCGTGCGTACCCAAGCGCATGATGTCGGTCACCTGGCACTCGATGCTCACCGGAGCCTCGTCGATGTAGGGGGCTGCCACTGCAACCCCCTTCACGGGAGTGAGGCCCACTTCGTGCCATTTGTCGTAGTCGCGGCCGCTGCGAACGCCGCACCAGTCGGTGGCGTGGGCCATGGCACGTGTGGTGAGGTTGAGCGTGAACGCCATGTTTCGCTCCACGATGTCGTGGCTGTGGCGCTCGGGGCGTATCGACACATAACACATCGCCGGGTCGCTGCACAGCGTGCCCGTCCATGCGGCGGTGAACAAGTTATATTCCTCGGGGTTGGCTCCACAGCTCACCAGCACAGCTGGCAAGGGGTAGAGCATGGTGCCAGGTCTCCAATTCTGTTTCATGTTGCCGAAAGAGTGCGTATTGGTTTCTTGCCTTTACACCAGCCCCTTGCCGTGGCACTGCTTGTACTTCTTGCCGCTGCCGCAGGGGCAGGGGTCGTTGCGGCCAATCTTGGGGCCGCTGTTGACGATGGGTGCCGTTGGGCGCTGCGGTGTGCGCGAAGCTCCTCGCGATGCCTGCTGGTTCTCGCGGGCCTGACGCTCGTTGGCTGCCTCCTCGCCGCCGCGGCTCTCGCTGTAGCGTGGCTGCGGACGGCGAGGTGCCTCGCGCTGCTGTACGGTGGCACTGTCGGCATCCTCGGCCTGTACGGGGATTTGACCACGCATCAGGATTGAGATGGTCTTGGCATTCATTGTACCCACCATGGACTTGAACATATTGAACGACTCCACCTTATAAATCACGAGGGGGTCTTTCTGCTCGTAGCTTGCGTTCTGCACGCTCTGGCGCAGCTGGTCCATCTCGCGCAGGTGCTCCTTCCAGCTCTCGTCGATGGTGAGCAGCATCACGGCTTTTTGCCAAGCCTTGATCAGGCACTTGCACTGCGTTTCGTAGGCTTCCTTGATGTCGATAACGATGCCAAACACACGCTTGCCGTCGGTGATGGGCACGCGGATGAGTCCCTGCGGCTCCATGCCCTGCTCCTTCTGCTGGGCCACAATGTTCTGAATCACGGGGTTGGCTACCTCGGCCAGGCGCTCGCTCTTGCGATTGAAGGCCTTGAGCACCTCGTCGTAGAGGATGCCAACCTGGTTCTTGTCGTCGGTGCGGCGGTAGGTTTCCTCCTCAAACGGCGGCTCGATGGCATAGGTTTTGAGCACTTCCATCTTGAAGTCCTCAAATTCGTCGGTGTTGTATCGTTCCACGATGTCCTCCACGCTGTCGTAGAGGGTGTTGATCAGGTCGAGGCCGATGCGCTCGCCGATGAGTGCGTGGTGGCGGCGGGTGTAAATCACCTTTCGCTGGGCGTTCATCACGTCGTCGTACTCAAGCAGGTGCTTGCGCACGCCGAAGTTGTTCTCCTCGACACGCTTTTGGGCATTCTCGATGGCGTTGGTCACGCGGCGGTCTTCGATGGCCTCGCCGTCCTTGAGGCCGAGGAAGTCGAGCATCTTCACGATTTTCTCGCTGGCGAACAGGCGCATCACCTTGTCCTCGAACGAGACGAAGAACACGCTCGAGCCCGGGTCGCCCTGTCGGCCGGCACGTCCGCGCAGCTGGCGGTCCACACGGCGGCTCTCGTGGCGTTCGGTGCCAATGATGGCCAGTCCGCCGGCGGCTTTCACCTCGGGCGAGAGCTTGATGTCGGTACCACGACCAGCCATGTTGGTGGCGATGGTCACCACACCCTTGCCCTCGACCTGGCGTCCGGCCTGGGCCACGATGTCGGCCTCTTTTTGATGCAGCTTTGCGTTGAGCACCTGGTGCGGGATATGCTTGAGTGTGAGCATGCGGCTGAGTTTCTCGCTGATGTCCACCGACGTGGTACCCACCAGCACCGGACGACCGCTGTTGCGCATCTTCTCGATTTCCTCAATCACCGCATTGAATTTCTCGCTGGTCGTCTTGTAGACGCGGTCGGGCATATCGTTGCGGATGACGGGCTTGTTGGTGGGAATGGTGACCACATCGAGCTTGTAGATGTCCATGAACTCGCCGGCCTCGGTCTCGGCCGTACCGGTCATGCCCGCGAGCTTGTGGTACATACGGAAATAGTTCTGCAGCGTGATGGTGGCAAACGTCTGGGTGGCGGCCTCGACGTTCACACCCTCCTTGGCCTCGATGGCCTGGTGCAAACCGTCGCTGTAGCGGCGGCCTTCCATAATGCGGCCCGTTTGCTCGTCGACAATCTTCACCTTGCCCTCCTCGTCAACGATATACTCCTCGTTGATGGTGAACAGGGTGTAGGCCTTGAGCAGTGCGGTGACGGTGTGCACGCGCTCGGCTTTCACGCTGTAGTCCTGAAGCAGGGCATCTTTCTTGGCCACTTTCTCATCATCGCTGAGCGGCTCGTTGGTGACCTGCGAGAGCTGCGTGGCAATGTCGGGCAGCACAAAGAACTTGGGGTCGTCGGTGCCCTGGGTGAGCACATCGATGCCCTTGTCGGTCAGCTCCACGGTGTTGTTCTGCTCCTCAATGATGAAGTAAAGCGGGTCGGTGACCACATTCATCTCGCGGTTGTTGTCTTGCATATAATATGCCTCGGTCTTGAGCATGGCGGCTTTCACGCCTTCCTCGCTCAGGAACTTGATGAGTGGCTTGTACTTGGGCAGACCTTTGAAAGCGCGGTAGAGCAGCAGTGTGCCCTCCTTGACGGTCTTCTCGTCGTCGCTGGCCATCATGCGCTTGGCATCGGCCAGCAGCTGGGTCACCAGGCGGCGCTGCGCGTTGTAGACGCGCTCCACATTGGGCTTGAAGTCGTTGAACATCTGGTCCTCGCCCTTGGGCACGGGACCCGAGATGATGAGCGGCGTGCGGGCATCGTCGATGAGCACCGAGTCCACCTCGTCGACGATGGCATAGTTGTGCTTGCGCTGCACCATGTCCTCGGGGCGCATTGCCATGTTGTCGCGCAGGTAGTCGAAGCCGAACTCGGCGTTGGTGCCAAAGGTGATGTCGCAATTATATGCCGCGCGGCGCTCGGGCGAATTGGGCTGCGTTTTGTCGATGCAGGCCACGCTCAGGCCGTGGAACTGATAGAGCGGCCCCATCCACTCCGAGTCGCGCTTGGCGAGGTAGTCGTTCACAGTCACCACATGCACGCCGTTGCCCGTGAGGGCGTTGAGAAACACGGGCAGGGTTGCCACTAAAGTCTTGCCCTCGCCAGTGGCCATCTCGGCGATTTTGCCTTGGTGCAGCACCGTGCCGCCAATCAGCTGCACGTCATAGTGCACCATGTCCCACACCGTCTCGTTGCCACCGGCCACCCAGTGGTTCTGCCAAACGGCCTTGTCGCCATCGACGTGCACAAAGTCTTTGCCCTCGGCCGCCAGATCGCGGTCCATCTGCGTGGCCGTCACCACGATAGTCTCGTTGTTGGCAAAGCGCTTGGCGGTTTCTTTCACAATCGAGAACACCTGCGGCAGCACCTCGTTGAGCTTCTCCTCCAATATCTCGAGAATCTCTTTCTCAATCTTGTCAACTTTCTCCCAGTAAGCCTCACGCTTGTCGTAGTCAAGCTTCTCAATCTCGGCCTTGATGGCGGCAATCTCGTTGCGCTGCGTCTGCACGGCATCGGCAAGCTGCTGGCGGATGTCGGCGGTGCGCTGGCGCAGGCCATCGTCGCTGAGTTTCTCAATCTCGGCGTATGCAGCCTTGATTTCGTCCAAGATTGGCATGAGTTTTTTCAAATCGCGATCCGACTTGGTACCGAAAAGTTTTTTCAAAAAGTCGTTAAATCCCATGATATGTTCATTTTTTTGATTTTCAACAACATAAGTGGCACAAAAGGTTGTTTTGCACCAATCAACCTACAAAGGTACAAAAAAATGCACAATGCACAATGCACAATTATTTTGAGTGACGACACCGGCGACTGTGACGAGATTGAAGGTCAACCCACATAACATAGCTAATCTTTTGTATTCAACTTTTCGACACAAGCCCCAAAACAAAATCACCAACCGACTGAATTTCAATCGGTTGGCAAATTGTTTGGCTGTCCTACCCGGACTCGAACCAGGAAATACGGCACCAAAAACCGCTGTGTTACCATTACACTATAGGACAATGACCAAGGCAACTATGGCCTTGCGGCCACAAATTGCGCTGCAAAGGTACTGCTTTTTTCCCAATTGACAATAGATTTAAGGACAAAAAAATGTGCAAACCCGATTTTTTGCCTTAACGCCCCCAATTTTCGGCAGCCCAATACAGGATTAGCACGGAGGCTGCTTAGCCAAAGACCGCCACAAATTGTCCTTGAACACACGCTGCCAACCACGCGCTTTTATAATAAAGGTGAAGCCGGTAAAACCAACTACACAATGTATACTTTTGTCCTTATGTTCTTTATGGTGGGTTCTATAAATTGCTTGAGTCGTATTGGGATTGATTACTGAGTAAATTTTGTCTCAAGCTGCGCGAAATCTGCAATTGAGTGAGTGCAACGCCAAGCTTGCTTGGGCGATGCCGAGCGTGTGCAGATTCTACAACCAGTAGCGGGCTACGGTTCAAGTAGTTGAGGCAAAAGATGCCA
>JAFSYB010000031.1 GCA_017443765.1 Muribaculaceae bacterium
AAATTTAAGGACTTTTTCTCAAATGAGAAAATTTTTGAGCAGTTTTTCTGACTAAACGGTGTGTTTTTTTAAATAGATATCTATAGCGATGAAAAGCTTGCGAGCTCATAGAAGTGTCTGCATCTGCTTGCGGAGGTCTTGGTCTTGGTCGAGGAGGTTCCAGATGGTGTCTTGGCTGAGCACTCCGCGCTTGAGGTCTTGGGGGAGGCGGTGGGCTTCATCGGCTTCGTAGTCACGGCGCCATTGGGGGCTGGTGTAGTAGTCGGCGAGCTGGGTGATGGCCTGACGGGCGGCCTGGTAGCGGTCGAGGGCCGCCTGGAGCTGCTCCACGGCTTGGGTGGCCTGGCGGAGCAGGGTTTCCATGTGCTGGATGCGCTGGATTTGGTCCATGGCGTGGCTTGTGGCTAACTTGTGACTACCTTGTGGCGGCGATGGAATCGCCGCTTGCGACTAAGGGGGGCTTGCGAGCTTGCGGGCTATTTCTTGCGGTTGCGCACGGAGCGGGTGGCTCCGCCGCCAGAGCTTTTGCCGCTGGTGCGGCTCTTGATTTTGGCTCGGCGGGCTTTTTTCTTCTCCTCTTTCTTTTGCTCTTCTTTGAGCTTTTCTTTGGTTTCTTTACCGCGCTTGGTGGTGAGTTCCTCTTTTTCGCCATCGGCTTGCTCATCGTCGGTGACGGCCTCACCCTCGGCCTCGGCCTTGGCGAGTCGCGCGGCGCGTGCGCGGGCCTGGATTTCCTCGCGGTCGGGCACCCAGAGGTCTTTGTTGAAGGCCATTAGGCGGTTCTCGATGCTGTCCTGTGCCTGCTTGTACTGTTCGTCTTCGGGGAACATCTGGCGCAGGGCGAGGTTGCGCAGGTTCTTGGTCTTGTAAATCTCGCCGGTGTACATGCCGAGCTTGAAGAAGTCGTCGAGGCTGTAGCGCGAGAGATTGTTGTCGTCGTCGGTGAAGACGTACTGGTTGGCCATGTAGGGCCTGATGTCGTTGAGCATGACCCAGAACATGGGGTACTTGATGGGTTCTCCGCCGAACTCGTCGGTTCGGTGCAGTACGGGGCAGAGTGCCTCGACGCGGGTTTTCATCTGGTTGCTGCGTGTGTCAAACTCCCAGCGCTCGATGATGTAGTAGCTCAGGATTTCGTTGCCGGGTATGTCGGCGTCCTCGATCTCGAATTTGGGGTTCTTCTCGGTGCTGCCTTTGGCCTCGGTGAACATGATGTGGAAGCGGTCGAGCATCTCATCAACCTTGATTTTGTATTCGTCGGTGAACATCTCGCGTCCGTCGAGGTACTCGTAGGCGGTGATTTGATTGTTGGCGAGGAGGCGCATGATGATGAAGAAGAGGCTCTGTCCGTCCTCGTTGGGTTCCTCGGGGTAGTAGAGTGCGGGGTTCTTGCCCACGGTGAGGTCGAGCTGTCGGTAGATGACTTTCATCCACTGGAGGTCGGCGTCGCTGGGCTTTTTGACTTCGTAGAAGGCTTGCTGGCGGTCGGTGATCACAACGCCGGCATCGTCTTTCTTTTTCTTGTTGTCTTTGTCGCCGTCGCGCTTGGTGACTTGTGCCGTGGCTGTGCCGGCGGCGAATGTCACGAGCAAGAGGGCGGCTATGAGTTTCAGGGTTTTCATTATGCTATTGATTTCAAAATGCTATGCTGTTCAATGGGGGCTGTTGCGAAACAAACCACTAATTTACGAACCACTATCCACAATTCACTATTCACTATCCACCATCCACTAATTCACAATCACCTCCATGGGCGATATGTCGCGTGTGATGCCATCGGGTCCGGTGGCCTTGACCTTTGTGATGTAGAATCGTTTTCCGTGCTGCAGTCGCTTGATGGCTGCTTTTTGTCGCTCGCTGAATGCGCTGCCGGCCGAGACTTCGGGGATGGCGTTGCCCATTTGGTCGAACATCACGGTTTCGAAGCTGACCACTTTGTAGTCGATGTTGAGTATGTCGTCGTCGATGGCGGCGTCGAGGCCCTTGGCAGCCAGGATTTGTGCCTTGGGGAATGGTTTGCCGCCCTTGTATCGGCTGGGGTTTCCCTTGGCGTCGGTGGTGGCGATGAAGGGTGCGGGGTCGGGAAGCTTGCGCACGCGGAAAGTGGTTGAGCCCACGTTGGTGCGCTGTCCTTCCATCTCGGCGGTGACGGTGATGACGCACTCGGCTCCCACCTGTGTGGGGTGGGCAATCCAGCCATCGCCGCTCTTGGTGAGTGTGCCGTTGGTCATCGTGGCCGAGATGGAGCTTTCGGGCACACCTGGCACAGCGATGGACACGGGGTTGTTGATGCCGGCGTAGAAGACGTTCATCATGGTGGCGCTGATGGTTGCGAGGGGGTCGATGACCATATAGCTCGACTTGAAGTCGCGTCGTGTGATGTTGCCGTCGCGCCCCAGCACCTCGAGGTAGCCTGAATATTCGTGGCTTCCGGCACTGGTGGCGGCCACTTCGTAGAGGCCCTTGTCGTTGCTGAGGCGTGCGCCGTTGACGTAGACCACGGGCCTTGCGGTGGAGTCGACGGCGGCAAGCACGATGTTGGCGCTGTACTTGGTGCCCCGCATCACGATGCGCGACTGTGGCACCACGAATGCCTCGACCACGTTCATGCGCAGGTCGCCCAGGTCCACGTTGGTGATGAGCTGGTTGAGCACCTCGCCCTCGGCATAGCGGATGTCGTTTTGCAACTTTGACATCAGGGTGACGGCGGCGATGGTGGGCATGTTCTCGAACATGGTTTCTTCCCAGCTTTTTTGATCGCCCTCGTCGCCTTTTTTGGTCTTGATGGGGGTGGTGGAGAGTGCCTGCTGGATATTGCTGACTTTCTGCGGGTCGTCGAGGAACGAGGTCATGTAGTTGCGGAACTGGTCGATGAGCAGTCGCAGTTGCTTTCCCTTGGAGCCGGTGGGGGGGAGCATGACTTGCGAGGCGGCATCCAGGTTGTCGCGGTTCTGGATGTTCGTCACGTCGGCTTTCTCTCCGTCGGCGATGCGCACGATTTCGTATTTGAGTGAGTCGATGTAGCCGTAGAGCTTGTCGGTAGCGGCCCGCACCTCGGTGGCCTTGTCGAGCCACACCTTGCCTTTCTCGGGGTTCTTCTTGTTGAACTCCTGCAACTGTGCGTAGAGGGCCTGGTTTCGTGCGGTGATGGTGCGGTTGGAGCGCGACAGGCCGTCCTCGACCTGGCTGAAGCCGTTGAGCACGTCGCTCGACACGTTCAGGGCAAGCATGGCCGTGAGGACGATGTACATGAGGTTGATCATCTTCTGTCGCGGCGACATGCGACTCACTGATTGATTTCTTCCTGCCACAAGTGTAGTTGTTTGAAGTTATGAGTAATTAATTAGTAATGAGTTATGAGTAATGAGTTACGAGCTACAAGCGAAGCTACGAGCTACAAGCCAAGTTACGAGCTACAAGCTACGAGTTATTTGTTACGGGCTACGAGCTATTTGTTACGGGCTACGAGCTACAAGCCAAGCTACGAGTTACGAATTATAGGAGCTACGAGTAGATATACCGCTTTTTGCTGAGCATGCGGGGATGGGTTGTTATTGGTTCTCGGCACTTTGGAATCAGCTTTGCTGTTCGTCGTTGTCGGGCTCAAAGCCGGGCATTCCGGGCATGGGCGGGCGGTACATGTTCACGGTCATGGCCTTGATCATCTTCTCGTAGACGCTGTTAAGCTGCTTCATGTAGCGTGCCATCTTCTCGGTTTCGTCGCAGTAGTGGGCACTCTCGGCGGCCGATTTCTCGTACATGTCGCGGATGTCCTTCAGACCACGGTTGATGCGGTCGATGCTGTCGATTTGCGAGCTGGCGTTCTTGAGCTGGATGTCGTAGATGGTGTTCAGGCCGGCGATGTTGCGGTTCAGGGTTTCCATCTGCTGGACATATCCGGTGGAGCTTTCGCTGATGGTGCCGCTGTTCTCGGTGATGGCTCGGTAGCTCTGCAGGAGTGTTTCCGACACCTGGTTCAGGGCCTGTGTGGTGGCGGCCAGCCGCTCCATGTGCTCGCTGATGGTGGCCATTTGGCTCAAGTACTGCTGTGTGGCGTCAGTGAGCTCGGCCATGCGGCTGAGCTGGTCGCTTGCGGCGGCCATCTTGGCAATGCTCTCGCTGAGCGAGAGTGTGTCTTCGGGTGTGAGGTCGACGCCGGCGCCGATTCCCACGGCACCACGCGCCTGTGCTGCCGCGATGGGCATCGTGGCACCGCCCTCGCCGGCTCCCGAGCCGGCTCCCGAGCCGCCTCCACCGCCGATAATCACGGTTCCGCCGCCGCCCATGGCACCGGTGAGGTCGACCTGGTCGTCGGGGTTGTGCGTGTCGAGCACGGGGAACACTTCCTCCCAGTGGTAGGTGCGCTCGGGACGGTCGAAGGCGGTGAGGAGGAACATCACCACCTCGGTGCCCATGCCGATACTCAGCAGGGTGTTGCCGCCGGGCAGGTGGAGAATTTTGAACAATGCGCCCCAGATGACGACTGCGGCACCAATACTGTAGGCGAAATTGAAGAAACGCTGCCCGGCATCGCCGGTGAGGAACTTCGTGATTTTGTTCTTGCTCATAGTTTTATTGTGAGTAGACCGCTTGCTGTGCTCGCTGGTTGCCTGCCTTGCCGGCAGGCTGCCTGGTCACGCTTGCTGGTGTTTTGTTGTTCTTTGTTTTTGTCAGCACTGTTGCGGGTCGGTGAACAGCTTGAATGTTGTTTCTATTTTTTGCGTTTGGGCTTGCCGAAGCCGACTTTCGACCGCACGCACCTGAAGCCGATGTAGCTGCGCTGCTCGTTTTGGTACTCCCACATTCGGATATCGCTGCGAATGTTGTGGGCCACGTCTTTCCAGGAGCCGCCCCGCACAATCTTGCGCGACATCTTGTAGGGGTCTTCCTGCGCCACGTAGTATCGGTACTCGGGGTTGAGGTCGCTGGTCATCTTGTCGATGCTCTCGGTGTAGGCGGTGCTGGTCCACTCGCTCACGTTGCCGGCCATGTCGTAGAGGCCGAAGTCGTTAGGCTCGTAGGTCTGCACCGGGGCGGTGATGATGCTTCCGTCCTTGACGTAGTTTCCCTCCTGTGGCTTGAAGTTGGCATAGAAGCAACCATCGTCCTCGGTGATGGGCAGGTCGCCCTCCCAGGGGTACTTGTTCTCGTTGAACCCTGCGCGTGCCGCAAACTCCCACTCGGCCTCGGTGGGCAGGCGGAACGGCTCGATGTAGACGCCTTCCTTGCCGATTGATTTCTTGAGGAACTCGGTGCGCCACACGCAGAACGCGTTGGCCTGTTCCCAGCTCACGCCCACCACGGGGTGGTTGTTGTAGTTGCCGTTGGCAAAGTACATGCGCACATAAGGCTCGTTGTAGGCGTTGTCGAAGTCGTTAACCCAGCAGGTGGTGTCGGGGTAGATGTTGACGATGTAGGTGTTCACAAAGTCGAACTCGCTCTGCAAGGGCCGGGTGATGGTTTGCCGAATGATGCGCCCATCGTCGTCGACAAACGCGGTGTCCTTGCTGATGGTGGGCACGGTGAAGTCGACCGCATGGTCGGTGTTGTAGTCGCGGCGCGTGGCGTCAAAGCGGTGCTTGCGCTTGGCGGCCT
This sequence comes from Muribaculaceae bacterium, assembly GCA_017443765.1. Lineage (GTDB taxonomy): Bacteria > Bacteroidota > Bacteroidia > Bacteroidales > Muribaculaceae > Sodaliphilus. Next base: position 5,596 of record JAFSYB010000031.1, read on the forward strand.
CGGTAAGGTTGTAGATTTCGTAGCGGTAGTTCATCTGAGTGGCGTCGAGTTCTTTCTTTCCCGTGATGGGGTTGATGCGATAAACGCTCTCGATGGCTCGCTCCTCGTCTTCGCTGGGGTTTTTCCAGGGAATGCTCTTGCTCCAGTCGAGGTGCGGGGTGACGGGGTTGCCCTCCTTGTCCTCCTCGATTTTGAACTCCTCGTTGCCGCCGTAGGCGGGGTCGGCGAGGCGCTCGCGGATGATGGAATCGCGCACCCAATAGACGAACTGCTTGTACTTGGAGTTGGTGATTTCGGCCTCGTCCATCCAGAAGGCGTCGACCGAGATGCCGTGTGCTGTGGAGTCGACGCCCCACACCGAATCGCGCTGTGACGGTCCCTCGCGCATCGAGCCCACGTCGACGAGCACCATGCCATAGGGCACCGGCTCGCTGTAGGAGCCGGCTCCCACGCCGGTGACCTCGCCACCGGCCTGCCCGCCACCGCCGCGCACTGCGCCGCACGACACCAACACAATCGCGATTGCGATTATCAACAGAATCTTTTTCATATCTTATCGTTTCTGGCTGCGCCGGCCTTGCCGCGAGCCTTGATTTTTTTCCTTTTAGACGCTTAATCCCGAGACCCCGTTGGGTCCCTGGGTGGTTCACATTATCCTGATGCTCTTGTGGCTGTTGCGGTTTTTCTCGCCCATGTCGAGCTTGACGTTGTAGGAAACGAAGAGCTCGTGGCTTCCTCCCGACACGCGGATGTCCGACAGGGGCCAGTCGTAGTTGTAGCCGATGAAGAAATTCTTCAGTTCGGCGCCAATCTGTACCGAGATGGCGTCCTGGTAGCGGTAGCCCACGGCAGCGCTCAGGAACTTGTTGTAGCGCAGCCTTGCCGTGGCCTCGGCCTGCCAGAACGTGAGGTCGGTCTTGAACAACATCGACGGCATCACCTCAAATAACGTATTTTTGATGGGAATATTGCCACCGGCCGTGAAATAATAGGTGCGGTCGGTGTTAAACTCATATTGCTTATCCTCGCTCTCGCCCTGCTTCATGACCACTGTGGGAGCGGTGATGTGTGTGACCGAGGCGCCCACCCACCAGTGGCGGTGGGTGAACATCACGCCTCCCGAGGCGTCGAACGAGGTGCCGCTCACGGTTCCGTCGGGGATGGCATCGTCGGAGCTGGAGCCCTGGTGGTACTCGTTGTCTTCGGGAATGATGATTTGCCCGCCAAAGGTTTGGTTGATCATGCCAGGTTGCAGTCCCACACTGAGGGTGCCGCCGAGCATCTTTTTTTTCCAGGCCAGTTGCGCCCCGGCTTGCACGCTCTTGTACAGGCCCATGCTTTCCTGCTGCAGGCGCACTCCCACGCCCCAGCGGCGCTCGAAAAACTTGAACGGCATGTCGGCCAGGGCCATAAAGGTGTAGGGGGCGTGCTTGATGCCCACCCACTGCAGGCGTCCGCCCGCGGTGATGTGAATGAAGTCGGTCTGCCCGATGGCCCCGGGGTTGTAGTAGGCCGGCACGGCCCAGTACTGCGAGAGCTGCGCGTCGGTCTGGGCGCTTGCCTTCCCGGCGGCCAACCACAGCACGACAGCCAGCGACAGGGCGAGAATACGGTTGCTTGCCTTCAAGGTCGTCATCTCATTCAAAGTAGAAGGTGAGCACCACCATGCTGTTGGTTACTTTGTCAACACTTTCGGTGAACCGCATCATCTCGGGGTCGTCCTGCAAGTCGGGGCGGTTTTTCTCGAGCAGGTTCTTCAGTCCGAAGCAGAACTTGACTTCGGGGCAGAGCTTGAAGAAAGGCAGGTAGAAATCGCAGCCCATACCCAGTGTGAGCATGGTGTCGAAGTTCTTGACCTTGAGCTGGTCGCTGCGGTCCTTGCTCACGTCGAACACGGGCATGACCCCGGCAGTGAAGTAGGGCCGCAAATTGTGGTAGCGACGCGACGAGATTTTGAGGTCGATGGGCATGACCACATAGGTGCCCTTGACATTCTGCGACTGCAGGTAGTGCGACTTTTCGGCAGCGTAGGGGTCGCCAAGGGCGTTGCGGTACTTGATTACCTTGTTGCCAAAGTAGAGCCCCGGCGTGAAACGGAGATTGAAGTGCGTGCCCAGCCTCAAGTCGGCGAGGACGTTGACACTGAAGCCGGGCGAGTGCGCCGGCACATCGGCCCACCACTGCTCGCCATCTTCGGTAATCAAACCGTTGTTCTGGATGTGCAAGTCCTGCATGTTCATGCCGATTGAGAAGCCGAAATGAATGCGTTTCATGTCGGCATACTGGCGGTTGAGCACCTTGTCGTTGTCTTGTGCCACGGCTGCGGCAACACCCAACAGTGTCACCAGCAAAGCCATCATATATCGTGCCGAAACTTTAAACATTGCAAATGAAATAACGAATTACTTGGCACAATATTGTTACGGTGGGTTCGATAAATTGCAAAAAAGCGAAGAATGGGCTTGGCCAAACTATGGGCACCAGGCGGAAAATTCGGCTTCAACCAACTGAGCCACAATCCACTACCACCCCACCCCGATTACGGCAACACCATCACTGCAATCAAAAACCGGCGCAAGCCGAACCCAACACCAAGCTTGCCTGTATACTGTGATTTATCCGCCTCCAATCGTGACAGAACCCGCCTTGCCAGTCTTCCAGTGCGCGGCACGAAGCATTGCGCGGTCCATGCCATCTAACGTGGGCCGCGCAATGAGCGTGTGCTGCAATGAATGAGAGGTCAGGGCAGCAGGCTGGCGTATTTCTCGGCGAGTTGCCGCGAGAAAGTCAGCAGGTCGGTGGTGGCGGGCAGGGGGATGGGCGTGTGGTCGTCGGCCCAGGCCAGCTCATAAGCGAAGACGCGCTTGTCGAAAGCCTCCTGGTCGAATGTCTTGCCCTGCCGCACATCGGCAGTCACCTCGTCAACATACATTTTCCAGCGTGTGTGGTAGTACTGTCCGATCAGGCCGGCCCAGGAGCGGTTGGCGTAGTCGTCGAGGTCGCCTCCCCAGGTGGTGATCAGGCGGCGGGCGTTCATCTCGTAGTAGTCTTTGAGCTGGGGCGTGTTGCCGTAGTCGCGAGCCATGTCAATCCACTTCTGCACAGTGCAGTAGGGGTGGTGCGCGGTGAGGCGGTCGGCATCGGTGATGATGTCGAGCATGAGCTTCCCGTTGACTTGCAGGGCAGCCATGTCGCGGTTGACGTAAGCCTCGTCGAAACGTGCCTTGGCCTTGTTGAAGGCCAGTCCCAGCACCTCGCGCCCGGCGGCAATGACGTCGAGCTTCATGGCATCGCGGGTGATGGCGGGCTGCTGCAACAACGTGAGCCAGGCCTGCACCATGTGGTCGGGGTAATAGTAGTAGTCGTCGCGTGTCCACTTGGCTTTCTCGCGCATGCGCGGCGAGAAATTGAACTGCGGCCCGCGTGTGTAGGCGTAATGGACAAACACGTTCTGAGCGAGCGACCACCAGGCCAGTCGCGCAGGCATCGATTCGCCGCCCACGTGGCGCTCGGCAATGCGGGCAATGGCCACACTGTCGGTCTGCTGGTAATTCCAAGCCTTGTCCAAGATGTATTCGTAGGGGAACTGCTGCACATCGAGGCCTTCGAGCGTTGAGCCAATGCCAATGAGGTCGCTGCCGGCCTCCTGGTAGGCCTTCTCGAGCTTCTGCCCGGCCTCGAGCACATTGCCCTGCATGGCCGACGAGCCGCCGAAGTTGCCGAGATAGCACCAGATGAACGGCTGTCCGTAGAAGCCGTTGTGCATGCGCCATACCTCCATGCGCTCGCAGAAGTAGTCGAGCATGGTCATCTTGCCCTGCGGCACGCCCTGCATCATGGCGCGTGTGCGCTCGGGTATCCAGTCCTTGCGCTGGTAGTAGAGGAACCACGCCATCTGCAGCCACTCGGCCTTGGGGTCGGCAGCGGCCAGCGACTGGTAGATGTGCTTCGACACACGGCCCAGGTATTCAGGCTCCCAGTTCGGGGGCGACATCTCGTTGAACGGGTCGATGCCGTAGATGTGGTCGGTGCCGAACAGGCGCGTCTGCTCCTTGATGAACAATTTCTGTATTTTGGTGTAGAGCGGGTCCTCGGAGTCGAGGAAGTAGGTGTTGTAGGGTTTCTCAAACTCGTCCCACACTTCGAGGGGCTTGATGTCGGCCTTGGGATAGAGTTCCTGTATGCGGATGGGCACATGCCCGGCAAATGCGGGAAGCACGGGGCGCATGTTCAGTGCGCGCTCGCGGGCCACGATTTGCTTTTGCAGGGCGGTCTGGGTGTCGAGCCAGTGCTTGGGCAGTGGGCCGCACCAGGCATCGATGTTTGCCATGCGGTGCCACGGCAGGTAGGCCGGGCCGGTGAAGTAGGAACGAATCTCCTCGTCTTTCATGCCCAGCTTTTTCCACACCTCGTACCACACGCTCTCCTGGCCGGTGATGGCCAGCGGCAGGTTCACGCCGTTGAGCGCCATCCAGTCGATGAAGCGCTCCCAGTCGCGCCACTGCCAAAACACCATCGTGTAGCCGTAGGTGCAGTAGTTGAGGAAGAAGCGCTGGGGCACGCGGGCGCAGACTGTGTCGGAGCCAACAACCGGCGGGAACACATCGGGCAGCTCGACGGGCACATCGGCAAACCACGACACGGTGGTGCGGCAGTAGTTCTTCAGGTAGTGGTTGAGTCCGGTGGCCATGGCACAAGCATTGTTGCCACTGATTTTCACCTTGCCGCCGTCATTTTCAAGGATAAAGTAGTCGGCCTGGGCGGCGGGAGCCTGCACAAAGTTGACATGGCCGGCCAGGCGTGGCGACAGCCTCGCGGCCAGGGCGCGGGCCTCATCGACGTCGGTGGCTTGCGCCACCGCAGGCACCAGCACGGCAAGAAGGGCCATGCCAATGCCTAAGAATGTAGCAAATCTTTTCATTGGGTTATGGGGTTAGTTGATTTTCACGACCAGGAAATTGTTCTGCTCCCAGAAACGCTTGGAGTTGGAAATGACCAGTTTTTGGGTTCCGCCGGCTTCCACGATGGTATAGGAATCCTTGGGGTGCTTGGTCAACACCTCGGCTTTCTTGCTGTGGAGGTCAATCTCGTTGAGCACGCGCTTGTCGGCCTTGGTGAAGTAGTTCTTCTCGTAGTCGCCCTCCATGATTTTGGTCTTGTTGCGCAGCAGGCCTTTCTTCTCGATGATGCGGTGCTCTTTCAGCTCCTTTTCGGTGCCGATGGCATAGTAGCAGGTGTTGAGTTCGTTCACGTCCTCGGTGAGCCGGGCGTTCTCTTCCTGTGCGGCATTTTTCTGCTCTCGCTCGGCTTTGTTGACGCTGGTGAGCGAGTCCACCTGGGTGTTGAGGCTCTCAATCTCGGCGTGCGCGGCGGCCAATCGCTGGTTGAGGTCGTCGATGATGCTCTGCTGTGTGGCAAGCTGCGCCTTGAGGCCATCAATGGTGCTCTTCAGCTCCTTGGTGTAGCTGTCCGACTGGCTCAAGCGCCGCTCCAGGTCGGCGAGTTTCTTTTGCCGTTCCGAAATGGCCTTTTGGATAGCGTCCATGTCGGCACGCAGCTGCTGTTTGCGGTCGGGCGTTTCCTGACTGAGATCCTGCACGGTGACAATGTCCTGCATTTGCTTGATTTGCAGCATACCCTGGTTGATTTCGTTCATCAGGGCCAGCAGGCTGTCCTTTTCGGCATCGGCGACTTCCAAAGCATCTTGAAGCTCGGTGTTGACCGAGTCAATGTCTTTGCCACGGTCGGTGTCGGTCTTGCTGTTGCAGCCAGGCATCAACGCCATTGCGATAAGGGCAATGACAAAAAACTTAATCTGTTTCATTTTCTAATAATGAACTATTCGTGTCGGTGTTGTTACGTTGTTTGAATTGGGCATACTTGTCCACCTTTGCGCCTTGAGGCGGCTGGCAGCCGGCCACAACCACGACAATCTCGCCCCGTGGCGGGGTCGCGGTGAAGTGGTCGACGAGCTGGGCCAGGGTGCCATTGTGGGTGGTGTTGTGGAGTTTTGAAATCTCGCGCGACACCGATGCCTCGCGGTCGGGGCCAAATGTGTCGGCGAGTTGTTGCAGGGTCTTGACCAGGCGCAGGGGCGATTCATAGAACACCATGGTGCGCTGCTGGGTTTTGAGTGCCTCCAGTCGCGCGGCGCGACCTTTCTTTTGCGGCAGGAAGCCTTCGAACACGAAACGCTCGCAGGGCAGGCCGCTGTTGACCAAAGCCGGCACAAACGCGGTGGCTCCCGGCAGCGTTTCCACCTCGATGCCGCGGCGGCGACACTCGCGGGCGAGCAGGAACCCCGGGTCGCTGATGCCCGGCGTGCCGGCATCGCTCACCAGGGCCAGCTGGGCTCCGCCTTGCAACCGCTCCATCACGCCGTCGAGCGACTCGTGCTCGTTGAACTTGTGGTGGGCGCGCATGGGCGTGTCGATGCCGAAGTGGCGCATCAGCACGGCACTGGTGCGGGTGTCCTCGGCCAGAATGAGCGACACCTGACGCAACACCGCCACGGCGCGCGGTGTCATGTCGTCGAGGTTGCCAACGGGCGTGGGCACTATGTAGAGCTTGCCAGGCATCGCACTCAATGATTATGCAAAGTGGTTGCGCACGATGGCCATGAACTCGGCCACCTCGGCCACATTCTCGTCCCAGCCCAAGTCACCCAGGAAGTAGTCGCGTGCCTCGTCATAGCTGTGCATGGCCTCAATCATGTTGATGGCATCGACAAACTCGGCCTCGCTGCCCTCGAACAGCTCTCGGCGGAAACGGAAACGGTCGTTGATGGAGAATGCCTTGCGAATGTCCTTCGACAGTGTGCGCTGCAGTTTCTCGTCAACACGGAGTGGCTCGGCGTCGCAGCCACTGTTTTCCGAAAAACCGTTGCTGCCGGCCGCCGGGGGAAAGGCGAAAACCGGGCGCACCTCATCATCTTCGCTTCGGGGAGGCGTGTCGTCTTCATCGGGAATCCGCTCAAAGTCGCGTCGCGGCTCCGGCTCGGGTTCGGGTTCGGGTTCGGGCAGCGGCGCGGGTTCGGGCTCCGGCTCGCGCATGGGTTGGGGTTCGGGCTCAGGTTCCGGCAGCGGCGCGGGCTCAGGTTCGGGCGCGGGCACAGGTTCCGGCATGGGCGCGGGCAGCGGCTCGGACTCGGGTTCCGGCACGAGTTCGGGCTCGGGTTCCGGCAGCGGTTCGAGTTTCGGCTCGGGTTCGGGGTCAGGCACGGGCAGTCGCATGGGTTCCGGCGTGGGTCCGGGCTCGGAATGCTGGGGCAGCTCTCCTGGTACGAGCTGCGCCATCTCGTGGAGGGCGCGGGCGTGCTCACGGATGCGGTCGTATACCACGGCAGGGGTGTCAACGCCATGACGGTCGGCTACAAGCAGCAGACCCTCCAGCTCATAAACGTGCGACAACAGCTTCGACAAGGCTATATCCATCTTGTTTTGAGTTTACAATTCATTCTGTTTCAGCTCAATTTCGGCTGCTCACTATCCACAGCCAATCAATCGGCCTTCTAAATCGGCTGCAAGTTTAGCTATTTTTTTTCAAACCATCACCTTTTTGAGGCAAAAAAATGCGTTTTTCCCGTCACCTGCAAAAACCTGTGTGTGAAATCTTGAGCAGGCTGACCAATCGCCGACAGGCGATAACTACTGTGAAAACCCCACCACAACAGGAGCGCAGCGACTGAATGGGGAGATGTGCCATATCGCAGAAACCTCGCAGCTCATCCTCGGCACATATACTGCGATGATGGGGTTCCCGGATTGTTATATACGTGGGTTCTATAAGGTGGGTTCTATAAGGTGGGTTCTATAAATTGCTTGAGTCGTATTGGGATTGATTGCTGAGTAAATTTTGTCTCAAGCTGCGCGAAATCTGCAATTGAGTGAGTGCAACGCCAAGCTTGCTTGGGCGATGCCGAGCGTGTGCAGATTCTACAACCAGTAGCGGGCTACGGTTCAAGTAGTTGAGGCAAAAGATGCCA
>JAFSYB010000005.1 GCA_017443765.1 Muribaculaceae bacterium
GCCTCGCGGGTGCGATTCAACGCCGCCAAGCCCTTCGAGGCCGAGCAGGTCACGCTCACCGTGAGCAGCCGCGTGAAAAGCTACGCCGGACTGCGCATGGACGGCGACTTCCAGCAGACCTTCGACGTGGAACTTGAGGTGAGCACCATCGAGGCCGACTCAATCACCCTGGTGCCCTATGGCGGCCAACGCACACTCACCGTGACCGTGCTGCCCGCAGCAGCCTCGGCAGGCAAGACGCTCAACGTGCGCTCCTCGTCGCCCGTCATTGCCAGCGTGGATGGCGAGAGCCACACCATCGACGACCACGGACAGGTCACCGTGACCGTGACCGGTGAGCTGCCCGGAGCAGCCACCCTGCTCTACAGCCTCGACGGATACGACCTCACTGCCGCCACCATCGTGAACGTGGTGAGCGAGGACCAGCTCGTCTGCGCCGCTCCCACCGCCTCGGTGGCCTCGGGAAGCACAGTGGACAAAGGCACCAAGGTGGAACTCAGCTGCTCCACACCCAATGCCACCATCTACTACACGCTCGACGGCTCATGCCCCTGCGAGGACTCGGAGTCGCGACTCACCTACGACGGCACACCCATTGTCATCGACCACTCGCTCACCATCAAAGCGATGGCCGTGGCTCCGGGGCTGCTCGAAAGCGATGTCGTGGAACTGACCTACAAACTCAACGGCAACGCCGTGACCGACCTGGCCATCGACAGCGAGGTGAAGGTGTTCCCCGTGCCCATGCGCGACGAGCTGCACGTGACTGCCAACGGCCGCACCCTACGCGCCGTGGAGGTGTATGCCACCAACGGCACCTTGGCCACGGCATGGCGGCAGACCGGCACCCAAGCCACACTCAACGTGAGCAACTTGCCCGCCGGGGTCTATGTGGTGGTTGTGACCACCAGCGACGGTACCTGCACACGCAAGGTAATCAAGGTGGACTGAGTCGCGTAGGCCATGGCCTGCGTGATGGCCGCAGCACATGAAACCGTGCCGAATCTCGATTCTGTTCAAGATTCGGCACGGTTTGGTGTCGTGGCCGTTGTCGTTGTCGGTGGCGAATGTTGGACTGTGCAGGATCACATGTTCATGCCGCCGTCTACTTGGATTACTTGCCCGGTGACGTAGCTCGACATGTCGCTGGCGAGGAAGGTGGCCACGTTGGCGATGTCGTCGACGGTGCCTCCGCGTCGCAGCGGGATGCGCTTCACCCACTCGGCGCGCACCTCGTCGGGCAGGGCCTTGGTCATGTCGGTGTCGATGAACCCGGGGGCGATGGCGTTGGCGCGGATGCCGCGTCCGCCCATCTCCTGGCCCACGCTCTTGGCCAGCGCAATCAGGCCGGCCTTCGAGGCGGCGTAGTTGGCCTGCCCGGCATTGCCGTGCACACCCACCACGCTGGCCATGTTGATGATGGAGCCGCACCGCTGGCGCATCATGATGGGCAGCAGTGCGTGGATGAAGTTGAAGGCCGACTTCAGGTTCACGGCAATCACGGCGTCCCACTGTGCCTCGCTCATGCGCAGCATCAGGCCGTCTTTGGTGATGCCGGCGTTGTTGACAAGGATGTCGATGTGGCCGAACTCCTCCTTGATTAGCGCCACCACGCGCTCGGTTTCGTCGAAGCTGGCTGCGTTGCCGGCGTAGCCCTTGGCCTTCACTCCGAGTGCCGCAATCTCGGCCTCGGTTTGCTGGCCCACCTCGTCGATGACCAGGTCGGTGAATGCAATGTCGGCGCCCTCGGCGGCAAACTTCAGTGCGATGGCCTTGCCAATCCCACGCGCAGCACCGGTAATCAGCGCCACTTTTCCTTCAAGTAATTTCATAATCGTAAAGCTTTATGGAATGTTATCAATAGTCATGATTATCGTGATTCAAGACTGAAAGGATAAAATCATAGTTTCAAGTCTCTAAAAATCAGTCTGTTGTTTTGTATGTGGTTTTGTCTGTTTGTTCTTTTAGTCAAAATTCTGCCACTTGTTGATGTGGATTCAGCAGTCGGTGATTCGTTTAGGCGCCATTAGTCGCGGCCAAAGATGTCGCGTGTGTAGACCTTTTGCCGCACGGGGTCGAGTTGCGCGTCGTAGCGGTTGGCGATAATGGCCTGGCTTTGTGTCATGAACTGCTGCAAGTCGTTGACCACTCGGCTGCCGAAGAACGTGCTGCCGTCGGCCAGTGTGGGTTCGTAGATGATTACGCGTGCGCCCTTGGCCTTGACGCGCTTCATAATGCCCTGGATACTCGACTGGCGGAAGTTGTCGCTGCCCGTTTTCATCGTCAGGCGGTAGACGCCAATCACACACTCGCGCTCGTTGGTGGGGTCGAAGTCGCCCCGGTTGTAGTAGTCGTAATATCCCGCCATATGCAGCACGCGGTCGGCGATAAAGTCCTTGCGCGTGCGGTTGCTCTCCACGATGGCGCCAATCAGGTTCTCGGGCACGTCGGCATAGTTGGCCAGCAACTGCTTGGTGTCCTTGGGCAGGCAGTATCCGCCGTAGCCAAACGAGGGGTTGTTGTATTGCGTGCCGATTCGCGGGTCGAGGCACACGCCCTGAATGATGGCGCGTGTGTCGAGCCCCTTGAGCTCGGCGTAGGTGTCCAGCTCGTTGAAGTAGCTCACGCGCAGGGCCAGATAAGTGTTGGCGAAGAGCTTCACGGCCTCGGCTTCGGTGAATCCCATCACCAGGGTGTCGATGTCCTGCTTAATGGCACCCTGCTGGAGCAGAGCGGCGAAGCGGTTCGCGGCGTCGACCAGCGCGGTGTCGGCCAGGTCGGTGCCCACGATGATGCGGCTGGGGTGCAGGTTGTCGTAGAGGGCACGGCTCTCGCGCAGGAACTCGGGCGAGAACAAGATGTTTCGGTTGCCCGTCTTGCGTCGTATGCCCTCGGTGAACCCCACGGGAATGGTGCTCTTGATCACAATGATGGCTTGTGGGTTGCAGGCCGTCACCAAGTTGATGACCTGCTCCACGGCACTGGTGTCGAAGAAGTTGCGCTGGCTGTCGTAGTTGGTGGGTGCGGCCACCACCACGAGGTCGGCCTGGCTGTAGGCCGTTGTTGCGTCGAGCGTGGCGTGGAGGTCGAGGCGGCCGCTGGCGAGGTACTCCTCAATCTCGCGGTCGGCAATGGGCGACTGCCGGCGGTTGATCATCTCTACTTTCTCGGCCACGATGTCAACGGCCTCCACATGATGGTGCTGGCTGAGCAAGCAACTGATGCTCAACCCCACATATCCGGTTCCGGCTACTGCGATAGTCATTGCTGTGCGAATTGTTTTGGGTTTTTATGCTTTGCGTTTTTTCTTGCCGGCAAACAGCTGCTTGACTCGTGCGAGCAGCCCTTTTGGCCGTTCGTCATCGTCGGTGTAGCCACCATAGTTGCCATAGCTGTAACCATAGCCGTAGCCATAATTTCCGTAGCCGTAGCCATATCCGTAACCGTAGCCGTAGCTTCCGTAACCGTAGTGCTTGTTGTCGATTTTGATGTCGTTCACCAGGATGGCAAGGTTCTTGATACGATCTTCCCTGTAAAGCTTCTCCAGGTCGTCGAGGTAGCGCTTGTCGATTTTTCCGTCACGAATCACATAGATGGTGAGGTCGGCGTGGCGGTTAATCAGGCTGGCATCGGCAATGATGCTGTAGGGCACCGTGTCGAGCAGCACGTAGTCGTATTGCTCGCGCAGGGTTTCAATCAGCGTTGTGAATTGCTCACTCATGAGCAGGTTGGTGGGATTGGGCGGAATGGGTCCCACGCAGATGAAGTCGAGGTTGTCGTGAAATTGGTGCCGGTGCACGATGGCGCCAAGGTCGCTCACGCTGCCCGACAAGAAACTGCTCACGCCCAGGCCGGCGTTTTCCAGCCCCACATATTCCGAGAAACGTCCCTTGCGCAAGTCCAGGTCCACGGCCACGGCACGTTTGCCCGAGTGGGCGAGCGAGAGGGCCAAATTGACAGCCACAAACGATTTTCCCTCACCCGACATGGTGGAGGTGAACTGAATCACCAGCCCGCGCCCGTCGTCGGCCTTGGCCACGAAATCGATATTCGCCCTGATGATGCGCATGGCCTCGCTGATGCGGTCGCGGCCGTTCTCGGTCACCACAATCTCTTGGTCGCGCTGGCTTTGGCGTTTTGTGGGCAGTTCACCCACGATGGGTATGTCCACGACATTCTCGATGTCGTGGCGTGTGTGGACATAGTTGTCGAGCGAGTAGTACCAGAACACGCCGTAGAGCAGCACTGCCGGCAGCAACAGGCCGATGAGCAGGCCGATGAGCAGGATGCGCGATGACACCGGCGCAATGAGGCCACTGCCTGCCGCCGTTTCTATCACCTTGGCGTTAGGCTCGGTGATGGCCAGCTGCAAGGCGTTCTCCTCCCGCTTGTTGAGCAGGTAGAGGTAGAGCTGCTCTTTGATTTTCTGCTGCCGGGTGACCTCGGTGATGGCTTTCTCCTGCGAGGGAATGGCAACCATCGACCCGGTGGCGGCACCCTGCCGTTGCCGAGCCTGCGACTGCCGCACCTGAAGCGACTGGATATAGTTGGTGAGCCCGCGCATAATGGTCTGCCTGAGCGAGGTGAGCGAGCGCGTGAGCTCAATCATCACGGGGTTCTCGTCGCTGCTGGTGGTGGCAATCTTTTGATAGCGCAGCATGGTCTCGTTATACTGCTTGATGTGCCCCTCGATGCCGGCATCCTGAATGCCGGTGTTGCTGGGAATGAGCTCGGTGTCGCCCATGCCGGCAATGTAGTTAAAGATGCTATTCGCCAAGCTGATTTGCATATCGGCATCCGATGTGTTGTCGGCATATTTTACCGCTGTCCCGGCATCGGCATACATGGTTGCGTTCACCGCGCTGGTTTTCAGTGCGGCCACCTCGCTGTCCACGCCGCTCAAGTCCTTCGACAAGGCTGCCACGCGCTCGGCAATGAATGCCTCGGTCGAACGCGCCACTTGGTTCTTGTCGTTGATGGCATCTTGGTTGTATGCGGCGATGAGTGCCGTGAGGATGTCGCAGGCCTCATCGGGATTGTCCCACGTCAGGCCCAGGTTCACCACATCGGTGTATTTGTTGGCCGCATCGGCTGTGAGGTTGTTCTTGATTCGCGTGGCCATGGCGCGCGGCGTGCTCACCCTCACGATAATCTGGTAATGGGCATAATCTTTGGGATTAAAATCTTTCTTCTTCGTGATGGCTATCGGGCCATGCGTAGTCGAGAGCTTGTTGCCGTAATGGGCTCTTTTCCAACCCTCGTCGTTCACCTTGAACTCAAAGTCGTTGCCGTCTTTGGGCATGATGGTGATGCTAAACGGCTCGGTAACCTCGCGCAGCGGCGTGATTTCGACCGGCGATGACTTGTAGATGTTCACATCACGCAGAAACACATGGCCATAATACTGGATATTCACCCCCAAAGCCTTAGTCACGCTCTCTAATAGGTCGGTGGAACGAACCTTGAACATCTCATTGGGCAAAAAGGTGTTGCCCGTGTTAAGCCCCAAGTCGCCAAACACTTGCGCCTGCGTGCCTGTGTTGCTGTCCTTGGTCTTAATCAGGATTTGGGCCTTGGCGGTGTAGAGCATGGGCTGCGACTTGCCATACAAGAATGCCAGGCAGGTGCAGGCAATAATGGAGATGATGAACCAATACCAGTTGCGCGCACAGGCCAAGAAATACGCTTGAATGGGTATATTCGTGGCTACTTTCTTCTTTGGCACTCGAGCCGACTCTTCGTTGACGGGTTGTTGCATAAGGCAATACGATTAGGTGTAGATGCCTGACATACAAGTGATTGAATAATTTCAAATACCCTTGTGCATAGTTTTAGGGCAAAAATTTTTGCAAATATACAAAAAAATTGTCTTGTGAATCACCCTTGGGCAAAAAAACTGAAAAGGGCGATGGCAGATGCAAAAGGCAAGACAAATGCCGAAGTCCAAGCACGCCATGCATTTCGACCAGCGATGCACATTAAATTGGGCAAACCGGGTGGGACAATTGCTTGAGCTGTATAGGGTTGGGACAATCAGGCTGCGCGCTTAGTTGCGTTGAGGCAGGTGCGTGTCGGCAAAGGCCAGCAAGCGTCGGTAGGCAACGGCGAGCGCAAGCGAGAGCCCCAGGTAGGCCAGCAGCCAGGCCTGCGGGTGGCTCACGTTGGCGTGGTCGAGCATGAGGAAGCGTGCGATTGGGTGCACGGCGAAGAGCATGGGCGACAGGGTTCCTGTCCATAGCAGGAAGCCGTGCGTCCATCGCGGCAGCACGCGCACCAGAGCCACTCCGCCAGCCACCACCACCGCCGGTGCCACGAGCCACGTTTGGAAACGCAGGTTCATGGCCGTTACGGCCACGCCGGCCAGTGCGGCCAGCCCCCAGCCGAGCGCACGCCCATGGGGTGCGTTCCACGGATAGCGGGCGGCCAGCAATCCCATGCCGAAGGGCAGCCCGGCCACCAGCGCGTTATAACGCATCCAGTACAACGTCTCGCGCCCGCCATAGCGCATACCCACCACCTGCACCACATGGCACACAGCTATCAACAGCACGGGTCCCAGCCAGCGCCAATGGCGCGAGTTGGAGCCGGGGTGGAGCACCAGCCGATACAGCACATACAGTTGCAGCATCAGGCCAAAGAACCAGTAAGGGCCGGGCTGGATGCGCATCCAGGGCTCGCTGAGCAAGTTCACCACCATGGTGAGCTGTGCCCCCACGTTCACCGGCAGCACGGGCTTGTGGTTCAAGTAGCGCAGGCACAGGAAGCACAGCAACCCCACCAGCATGAGTTTGAAGAGTTTGGCATAGTGCAGCCCGATGAACCGCAAGGGCGAGGGGATGCCGCGCTGGTCGCGCTCATACTTCATCACCAGGCCATAGCCGCTCAGGAACAGGAATAGCGGCACGCCGTAGTGGCCGAAGAACGACAGCACATGCAGCGCGATGTGCGAGTCGGGGTGGAGCACGTTGTGGATCAGCTGCGTGGTGCGGTGCGGGTCGAGCGTGTATTCATTTTCGCTCACAATGCCCTTGACGTGGTGCGCGAAATTGTGAGCCATGATCATCAGCATGGCAATGGCTTTGAGCATGGTGCATTCACCATGGGTGAGCAGGGGGGATTGGTTGGTTGTCATTGGCAGGGTGGGGATGATGGGGCTAATTGGGGGGCGATTGAGTTATTGGTTATCGTTTCACCCGGTCGGGGTGCTGCGCGATGAATTTTTTCCACGAGGAGGGGCCTTGGCTGGAGATGGGCTTGCTGCTTTCGTAGAAGTGGCACAGCGCCACGGCGAGAGCGTCGGTGGCGTCGAGCAGGTCGGGCATTTGCTGGGGCTGCAGTCGCAAGATGCGTTGGAGCATGGCGGCCACTTGCTCCTTGCTGGCCGCGCCGTTGCCGGTGATTGCCATCTTGATCTTGCGAGGCTCATACTCGGTGATGGGCACCTGGCGTCCGAGTGCGGCGGCGATGGCCACGCCCTGCGCGCGCCCCAGCTTGAGCATCGACTGCACGTTCTTGCCGAAGAACGGTGCCTCGATGGCCATCTCGTCGGGCAGATACTGCTCCACCAGGCCAGTCACACGCTCAAAGATGCGGTGCAGGCGCATATAGTGGTCGTCGAGCTTGCTGAGCTTGAGCACGCCCATCACGATGAGCGATGGCTCCTTGCCCTGAATGCCCAGCAGCCCGTAGCCCATCACGTTGGTGCCTGGGTCGATGCCGATGATGATGCGGTTCCACTGCTGGCTCATGGCTGTTGCGTTTTGCCGAAGTATTGCTTGGTAATCATCAGTCGCGAGATGTTCCAGGCTTGTTTCATTCGCTGTGCCTGTGCGGGCGTGGCGTTGCCCTCCACCTGGTCGGGGCCTGTGGCGGCGGCGCGTGGCGCCGGGCGCAGCAGGCTGTGGCCGAGACCTTTCCAGGCGTATGCATTCGCACCCATCAGGTCGAGCAGGGTGGGGAACACGTCGATTTGTCCGGTCACGCCTTCGATGTGGCCGCCGTGGCCGGTGTTCAAGGCAATCAGCACGCAGTTGTTGCCTTCGCGGTCGAGCGATGGTCGGCCCTGCGGGGCATCGTCCACCCGCTCGGTGTGGTCGCTGGCAATCACAATCACCGTGTTGTCGTACAACCCCTCGGCCTTCAGCTGGTCGAGGAACAGCCCCAACTCGTGGTCGAAGAGCGTGGTGGCCTCGAGGTAGTTGCGCACCTCGGGGGTGAAGGCTGTGGACTGCGACACCCAGTCGGGTTTGATGATGTCGAGCGTGTTGTAGGGCGAGTGCATGTTCAGGGTGACCATTTGAGCAAAGAATGGCTGCCGGGCCTGTCGCAGTCGGTTAGGAGCGGTGCGCAGCAGCGTGCGGTCGAGCACATAGTCGTACTGCTCGTTCACCGGCTCCAGGTCGGCAAAGGTGTAGATGCGGTCGTAGCCGTAGCTGCGGTAGGTTTCGAGCTGGTTCCACATCGAAAGGTTGTCACACACCATTTCTAAGCAGTCGTAGCCCGCCAGGGCCTTGGCCAGAGCGGGGTAGTCGCGGTTGCCGTAGTCCATGGCCACCGAGACGTCGGTGAGCGGCAGCAGGCCGGTGTTGTACATGAAGTGCCCGTCGCTCGAGTGTCCGCACTTCACCTGCGTTTTCATGCGCAGCGACACGAGTGAGGCCGTGTCGGCGCACAGCGCGTTCAGCGTGGGGGTCACCGGGCGCCCGTTGATTTCCAGGTCGATGACCCAAGCGTTGAGCGATTCCACGATGATCAGCAGCAAATTGCGCGGCGGTGCGGCGGTGGCTGCCAGGGTGTTGTCGGTGTATTGTGGCTGTTCGGCGAGGAACTGCTCCACCTGGCGGCGCTCGTCATCGCTCAAGTGTCGCTGGGCGGTGATGCCGCGCACTGCCGCGTGGCCGGCGTAGGCCACGAAGCCAAACTTGAGGAAATAACGGTTTTGGTTGCCCATGAGCTGGGAGTAGGAGTGCAGTCGTTGCGACAGCGACCCGTCGTGGGCCAGCAGCGGCCCGGAGCCGTAGTAGAGTAGGCCCAGGCGGGTGGCGGCGTAAAGCAGCAGGCTGCCCGCAAACATCGCGGTGCGCAACCGCCCGCTGACACGCTCCTCGCGCAACCGCCGGCGCAGCCACACAGCCCACACAGCCAGTGCCAGCAAGGCCGGCAGCAATAGCACCAGATGCGCGGCACGGAACGCGCCAAGGGCACTCTTGAACACCAGCGGCGACAGGTTGCCCACCATGGTGAACGACGACCAGGGCATGATGTCGTTGTAGGTGGGGATATAGAGCACCTGCATCACGCTCCACAGCACAAGCAGCAAGGCCACCGCCCACAGCCAACCCTTGTGGCGATGCGGCAGCAGCCAGTACACCGACAGCAGCAGCACGGCGTCGGCCAGTGCCGTGGCAAGGCTGTAGAGCTTGAACTCGCCAGTGTTGTAGTTGAAGTTATAGTTGTCGACCACAAATTTCGACACGCAAAACAACAACACGGTGATTACGGTCACCACCAGCAGATAGAACCACCCCGTGCGCGAGCGGAGCAATGAACGAATGTTTTTTATTTCCATGCTGCAAAATTACTGCAAACCGAGAGCAATGCCAAGAAATTTGCAAACAAAATGCCAATTTTGATTTGCCAACGGCTTGGGATTGCCGAGGTGCAGCGTAATTTCGCGCTTATGCGCAACGTTACTGCAAACCGAGAGCAATGCCAAGAAATTGGCAAACAAAATGGAACACCCGCAAAAACCGTATGTTTTGCAGATACTGTCTTGTTCAAAGACTCCCCTGATGCCTCGAAGAGGCATGGCGGGCCGTAGGTCTGACATCATGTTAACGCCCATGCAAGTGCTTCGGAGATGCACGCCGCTTGGTCATGACGACAAGCCTCAGGGTGTGCCTCGAAGAGGAACTTCGTGGCCGGGTATACCGCGACATGATTGAGCACTCGAACTCCGAGTGAAACGTCCACAGGCTCACTTGACACTGGCACCGCTGAAGTTCCTCTTCGAGGCACGACGATGGTGACTGCCCTGTGACTAAGCTGCGAGCCTCGTCGAGGCTCTTGCTTGGTCTTTAACATGGAGCCGGGTCTTCGACCCGCCCGACCTCTTCGAGGTCTTTGCCCGTCTATCACACTACCGAGCAGACATAGAAACACACGGTTTTGCGGGTGTCCCAACAAAATGCCAATTTTGATTTGCCAATATACCCCCAATGGTTGTGCAGTCAATCACGGTCAAGGTTCAGTGTCGTCAGTGAGCTGGCATTGTCCTGATTGGGTCTTGTTGCTTGCTGTTGTGCGTTGTGTGATGCGCCAGCCCAGCGCAGCCACGAGGATCGTCATGAGCGGGCACAGCAGGTTGAAGAAGCAGTAGGGCAGATAGGTGAGCGTGGGCACGCCCAGCACCGTGCTCTGCGTCATGCCGCAGGTGTTCCACGGCACGAGCACCGAGGTCACCGTGGCCGCATCCTCGGTGGTGCGGCTCAGCAGCCGGCTCTCGAAGCCCAGGTGACGGTAGGCATCGCGGAACATGTCGGCGGTGAGCACGATGCTGATGAACTGGTCGCCCGTGGTGGCGTTGAGCAGCAGCCCCGTGCCCACTGTGCTGCCCACTAAGCTGGTGCGGCCTCGCACCCAACTGATAATCACGCGGGTGATGCTCTCGATCATGCCGCTGGCAATCATGGCTGCGCCAAAGCACATCGCGCAGATGATGAGCCAGATGGTGTTGAGCATCCCCGCCATGCCGCCTGTCGAGACCAGGTCGTTGAGCGCGGCAAAGCCCGTGTCGATGGCCGTGGGGCCGAAATAGGAGATGGCCAGTCCTCGCGCCAGTGCCGACGTGGCCGTTAGCGAGGGCTCGCCGGCAATCAGCGTGAGGATGTGCGGCTGCAACACGAGCGCCATGGCACCGGCGAGCAGCGACGACACAAACAGCACAATCAGCGACGGCACGCCCCGCCCGATGAGCACGCCCGTGACCACCGGCACCAAGAGCGTCCACAGCGAGATGTGGAACGTGGAGGAGAGGCCAAGCGTGTACTGCTCCACATTCACTGCCTCGCTGCTGTCGTGCCCCAGCCCTGCCACTAAGAAAATCACCAGGGCAATGCACATTGCCGGCACCGTGGTGTGCATCATGTAGCGGATGTGCATGAAGATGTCGACCCGCGTGGCCGACGAGGCCAGGATAGTTGTGTCGCTCAGCGGCGACATCTTGTCGCCAAAATAAGCGCCAGAGATGATAGCACCGGCAGCCCACGCCTCGCTGATGCCCAGCGCATGGCCGATGGCCAGCAGGGCCACGCCAATGGTGGCAATCGTGGTCCACGAGCTGCCCGACAGCAGCGACACCAGTGCGCAGATGGCACAAGCTGTCACCAAAAAAAACCGGGGTGAGAGCATCTGCACGCCGTAGTAGATGAGTGTGGGCACCACGCCGCTCACCATCCACGACCCCGACAGCATGCCCACCGAAAGCAGTATCATCAGCGTCACAAAGATGCCGCCCATCGTCTTTGCCAGCTGTCGTTCAAAGGCTTGCCACGGCACATGATAGCACGCCATGGCAAGCAGCACGCACACGGCGGTGCCCATGAGCAGGGCCAGCTGGCTGGCGCCGCTCAGCGAGTCGCTGCCAAACAGCTTGATGGCCACCACGAGCAGGCCAATGAGCACCACAATGGGTATTGCGGCAACCAGCGGATGCGGAAACACACGCTCGGTTTCTGATGGGGTGAGGGTAGCTTTCATGCTGCAAAGATACATGAAATTATTGAGTTGAGGCCACCTGTAATGTCTAATTATCGTAATTCAAGACTGAAAGGATATAAAAGCGTGAACTTTAATCCATATAAATCAACCTATTATCATGTTTGTACTTTTGTCTTTTTGTCCTTGTTAGTCTATATGCCGCCTTGCTGAGGTTGACCTTTGCGCAAGCTGTTTTTGTGTCGGGAAATGGTGGGTTGTTTTGCCGCAATCCCAACTAAAATTCAGGTTGTTGTTGTGTGGGTGGATAATTTGTAGTAATTTTGCAGTTTAAGTTGAACGAAACAAAAAAATGATATTATGATGCGAAAGATTTTGACCCTCGTGCTGGTGTGCTGCTTGCCGCTTGCCGCGTGCGCTCACCCCGCCGACCAAAAGAAAACAACGCCTAAGAAAGCAGCCACCACGGCCACAACCAAGAAGAAAGCCGCGACACCTGCCGACAAGAATGGGTCGTTCATTGTGATTTCGAAAAAAGACCTGAACCTGCGCGTGTACAGCAAGGACAGTGTGCTGCTGGCCCAGTTCCCGGCTTGTTTGAGCAAGAACAAGGGCAACAAGCAGCGCAAGGGCGATATGCGCACGCCGGAATCGCCCGCCGGCAAGCCGTTCAAGATCACGGCCATCCAGGATGCCAGCACCTGGACGCACGACTTCAAAGATGGCCGTGGCAGCATCAAGGCCTACGGCCACTGGTTCCTGCGCCTGCTCACGCCGGGACACTCGGGCATAGGCATTCACGGCAGCACCAACAACGAGAGCTCGGTGCCCGGCCGCGCCAGCGAGGGCTGTATTCGCCTGCGCGACACCGACATCATCACCCTCAAGGAGAAATATGCCTACGTGGGAATGCCCGTAATCATCAAGGCCGAAGACCAGGGGCTGTTCCCCTGGGAGAAATAAGCGGCGAGGTGTCCGAAAAGCCCCAACTCGCTGTTGACACCGAGTTGTTTTGACGGCA
This sequence comes from Muribaculaceae bacterium, assembly GCA_017443765.1. GTDB lineage: Bacteria > Bacteroidota > Bacteroidia > Bacteroidales > Muribaculaceae > Sodaliphilus. The sequence continues at coordinate 12,737 of JAFSYB010000005.1, forward strand.
TGACGCACGCATAGCTCGTGGCAAAAGCCTGTTTACTCATTTTAAAACGATTGTTTACTCGTTTGCTTGTTTACTTCACTTAATATATGGATATCGACAAGAAACTATTCGGAACGTTAACGCTTCGCGGCGTGTTGCACGCTGTGATTGCTGTGGCAATCTTTGCCGCTATCTCATGGGCGTTCTTCCCCAACGTGCTTCGGGGCGATGTGCTTCACCAGCACGATGTGCTTCAGGGAGTGGCCAACGGCCAGGAGGGCGTGCAGCATGAGCAGCAGACGGGCGAGATTACTCGCTGGACCGATGCCTTGTTCGGCGGTATGCCCACTTTCCAAATTCGCCCCACCTACAGCAACTCGCCCTATCTGTCGTGGGTGGGCAAGCTGTGGTCGCTGGGCATGCCCAGCCCGGTGAGCTGGCTGTTTATCATGATGCTGGGTTTCTTTATTTTGCTGCTGGCCTTCGATGTGAAGTGGTACCTGGCCGTGCTGGGTGCCATCGGGTGGGCGTTCAGCACCTACTTCATTATCCTGATTGGCGCCGGCCACATCTGGAAGCTGCTCACGCTGGCCTACGTGCCACCCACCATTGCGGGCATTGTGCTGTGCTACCGCGGTCGTTACCTGGCCGGAGCGGCAATCGCGGCCCTGTTCGCCGCCTTGCAGCTGTTGAGCAACCATGTGCAGATGACCTACTACTTCGCCTTTGTGATTGTGGCGCTTGTGATTGGCTACCTTGTGCAGGCCATTAGCGATGGCCGGGTGGGGCGTTGGCTCATTGCCACGGGGTCGCTGGTGGTGGCCGCCGCACTGGCCGTAGCCGCCAACGCGCCGAACCTGTACTTGAGCTACAAGTACTCGCAAGAGACCATCCGTGGCGGGCACAGCGAGCTTTCCACTTCGGCCGACGGCAGTGCCACCCAGGCCACCGACGGCGGACTGGACAAGGACTATATCACCCAGTGGAGCTATGGCAAGGACGAGACGTTCACGCTGATGATTCCCAACGTCAAGGGCGGTGCCACGCTCCGCCCCGAGCATGGCGACAACCACTTCCTGTCGCTGGCCGAGACCGACAAGGCCCAGGGTGGCGAGATTGACGCACAGGACCAGCAGGTGCTGGCTCAACTGCCGCAGTATTTCGGCGACCAGCCGATGACCAACGGCCCGGTGTATGTGGGCATACTCATCTTCGCCTTGTTCCTGCTGGGCTGCGCCGTGGTCCGCGGGCCGGTGAAATGGAGCCTGGTGGTGGTGACCATCCTCGCCATCTTCCTTGCCTGGGGGCACAACATGATGTGGCTCACGGGCTGGATGATTGACCATTTCCCGATGTACAACAAATTCCGCACGCCATCGAGCATCCTGGTCATTGCCGAGTTCACGATGCCCCTGCTGGCTGTGCTGGCCTTGCAGCAGGTGCTGAACGACCCCAAGGCGTTCTGGGCCGAACATCGCATGGCGGCACTCGTGGCGGGAGGATTCTGCGCCGTGGTGTGCCTGTTTTTGGCACTGTTCCCGGGTTTGTTCGGCCTCTATTCCGCCCAAGAGACCACCCAGTTCATGGGCCAGTTGCAGCAGTACCCCACCATTGATGCGGCCATCCGCCTGGTGCGCGGCTCGCTGGTGAGTGCCGATGCCTGGCGCAGCCTGCTCTTCCTGCTGGCTGGCGCGGTTGTGCTGCTGGCGTGTGTCAAGGGCAAGCTCACACCGGCGCTCACGGCCGTTGCTATGGTGGTGCTGGTGCTGGCCGACCTGTTCTGGGTGAACAAGCGCTATGTGAACGCCGACACCTTTGTGCCGGCCATGGAGGCCGAGGCTTTCACGCCGCGCCCTGCCGACACACAGATTTTGCAGGACACCACCCACTACCGCGTGCTCGACATCCAGCACTTTGGCGATGCCATGCCCAGCTACTTCCACAAGACCGTGGGAGGCTACCACGCCGCCAAACTCACGCGCTACAACGACCTGATTGAGCGGCAAATCACCCGCAACAATCTGCAGGTGCTCAATATGCTCAATACCAAGTATGTCATCGCCAGCGACACGCAGGTTCAGCTCAACCCCGACGCGCTGGGTAATGCCTGGTGGGTCGACAGCATTGCCTATGTGGCTGGAGCCGACCAGGAGATGGCCGCGCTCGACAGCCTCGATGCCGTCCATGTGGCGGTGGCCGATGCCCAGTTCCGGCAGGTGCTCGGGCAGGCCCGCGCCAAGCAGCCCGGCGACACCATCGCCCTCACAAGCTACGCACCCAACAAGTTGGCGTTCAAGGCACACAGCGCACAGGGCGGCCTGGCCGTCTTCAGTGAGATTTACTTCCCCTGGGGCTGGCAGGCCACCATCGACGGCAAGCCCGCCGAGCTGGGGCGCGTGAACTATGTGCTGCGTGCCATGCAGCTGCCAGCAGGCGACCATGTGATTGAGATGAAGTTCGACCCCGCCGAGGTGCACCAAACCGAGCGCACGTCGGTCGTTGCCATCATTGTCATCTTCCTCGCTCTGCTCGCTTCTCTTAATCTATTTGTGTTTGCACGCCTCAAGGAAAAGAGCGCCGAGAAATAGTTATGGGATTGTTGCGCCGCTGCCGCACCGCCTGGAGCCGGCATCACCGCAGCGCGGGCTTTGGCATCCACTCGCCGCACGCCTATCGGTTTGTCACCGAGGTGCTGGGCGAGCGTTGCCGTTACTATGCCTACGACGACATCGCCGCATTGCGCCGTGCGGTGATTGCCGCTACCGACAGCCGCTGGCCCCACCCACGCATCCTCTCGGAGCGCAACGCCCGACTGCTGTTCCGCATCACCAACCATTTCAATCCGGGCTGCATCTTGCAGGTGGGCACGTGCACCGGCGTCACCAGTGCGGTGATGCTGGCCGTGTCGAGCCAGAGCCGCCTGTGGCTCTATGAGCCGGGGCTGGCGAGCGGCGCCGCGGCCTCCCGGGTGTTGCAGCCGCTGGCCGGCAGGGTGTGCCTCGGCACCGAGCTGGCACCGATAGCCGCTGCCTATAGCCAGGCACTCGATGGGGCTGAGCCCTTTGTGCTGGTCAACCACGTAAACAGCGACCAGGACGCCGACACATTGAGTGGCGTCCTGTCCGCGATGTGCGCTGGCAAGGCGGTGCTGCTCATGCGCCATCTCGCCACCGACAAGCGTGTGAATGTGTTGTGGCAGGCCTGCTGCCGGCAGCTCGTGAACGGGCAAACGTTCACCAACAGCCGCTGGGGCATCCTCATTGCCAACCCCAAGCTCCAGCGCGAGCACTTCGACTTGTGGCTGTGAACAGCAGCAGTGAGCGCCATGAACACGTTGATTGTCGTAACGGGCCCCACCGGTGTGGGAAAGACGGGTGCAGCTATCGCAGTGGCCCGCCGGTTGGGATGCGAGATTGTGAATGCCGATTCGCGCCAGGTGTATCGTGGCATCTCCATTGGCACGGCAGCTCCCACGGCGGCCGAGCAGGCGCTGGTGCGGCACCACTTGGTGGCCTGCCGCAACCTTGACGAGGACTATAGCGCATCGCAGTTCGAGGCCGATGTGCTGGCGTTGTTGCCGCAGCTGTGGGCACCGGGCGGGGTGGCGGTGCTGTGCGGCGGCTCGATGATGTATGTAGATGCGGTGTGCCACGGCATCGACCCCCTGCCCGACATCGACCCCGCCCTGCGCCGCGCGGTGCTCGACCAGTTACACGAGCAAGGGCTGGCGAGTGTGCTGGCCGACTTGCAGCGCCTCGACCCGGCCTACTATGCCGAGGTGGACCGCAGCAATCCGCGCCGTGTGGTGCACGCGGTGGAGATTTGCCGCCAGGCGGGCGTGCCCTATTCCACGCTGCGCACCGGGCGGCGACGCGAGCGCCCGTTCCGCATCGTGAAAGTGGCCTTGGAGGTGGAGCGCGATGTGCTGTACGACCGCATCAACCGCCGTGTGGACGCGATGATGTCTGCCGGGCTGCTCGCCGAGGCACGGCACGTGTATCCGTTACGGCACCTCAATGCGCTGAACACGGTGGGATACAAGGAGTTGTTTGCTTATTTCGACGGCTTGACCTCGCTCGACGAGGCCGTGCGCCTGATCAAGCGCAACACCCGCCACTATGCCAAAAAGCAACTCACCTGGCTGGCACGTGAGCCGCAGTTGGTGCGCTGCCACCCCGATGAGGTGTGGCCGGTAGTGGAGCGCGCACTGACCCACTCAGGGGCTGCGTTGTAGCTGGCGACCCCAAAAACAGCGGCGGCAGATGGTCTTGCAACATCTGCCGCCGCTATGTCAGTTATCCAAGTATTTCAGTGGCTTGTGCCATGCTTACTTCACCACTTTGCGACCATCGCTGGTGATGTAAAGTCCGGACGGGGCGTCAATAGTTACCGAGATTGGGGTTGGTTAAAGAAAGTTAAAATTGGGGGGTAAACGAGTATGCAAAAAAATTCGTAACTTTGCACTTTCAATCATAACGCCATGCGGCGGATGAACAAGTTTCCATCCCTTTGCAAGAACTGCCCAAGTTCGGGCAAACAGCAAGCTGAACAGAGGACCTTATGTTCTTCTGTCGACCGCAATCAAGGGCTTATGTTCTTATGTCTATTTTTTACAACCATATAAACCAAAACCATATAAACCAAAATGATTATGAGGAGAAAACTATCTTTATTGTTGCTGGCGCTTTTGCTGGCTCTGCCGCTTGGCGGCTTCGCGCAGCAGTCGGTGCGCGGCGACGTGAACGGCAGCGGCGTGGTTGACATCGACGACGTCAACGCCGTCATCAACGTGATGCTGCACAAAGCCACGCCGGCCGACTTCCCCGCCGCCGACGTGAACGGCGACGGTGCCGTCGACATCGACGACCTGAACGTGGTCATCAATGTCATTCTTGGCAAGGACGGTGGCGGCTCGCAAGAGGAGGGCGACTGGGTTGACCTGGGCCTGCCGAGCGGCACGCTGTGGGCGTCGCGCAACATAGGCGCCGCCACGCCCGGGGACCGCGGCGACTACTTCGCCTGGGGTGAAACCTCGCCCAAGGCACGCTACTTCTGGTACACGTACAAGTGGTATCGAGAAGGGTACTATGACGCACAGAATGGTTGGCTTAGTGCCGGCTTCACGAAGTACTGCACAAATTATGATTCTGGTTTTGACGGTTGTTTTGTCGACAACAAGACGGAGCTGGACCTTGCCGACGATGCCGCCGCCGCCAACTGGGGTGGTGGAGCCCGCATGCCGTCCTTCGAGCAGATTAAGGAGCTTGTTGACAATTGTACCTGGCAATGGACGAGCCGCGATGCCGGGATATATGTGGTGTATGGCCAGTTGGCGACCGGCCCGAATGGCAACAGCATCTTCCTTCCCGCTGCGGGCCTCCGCTGGGGCGGTTCGCTCTACTATGCGGACATCGACGGCTTCTATTGGTCGCGCACGCTCGGCGCGGACGACTCAAATGACGCCTACTACCTGTACTTCGATTCGGGCTACGCGTACAGGAACTACTACTCTCGCAGCGGCGGGCTCACCGTCCGTGCAGTGCGCGTTCCGTAGAATTTCACCCTTGCCCCGACGCGAAAGAAGAACCCCGGCCGCCGGATGGCGGCGCCCGGACCGTGTTGGTGGCAGAACAGGCGGCCCGTGGCCGCCGCCCCCAACAGGGGCAGGGTGACGGCATCCAGCGGTTTCACAACATCAAACAGAAAGAAAAATGAATGGCAGCGATAAAAGAAATATTGGAATTTGAGACCGCCTGCGGCGACCGCGAGATGCAGCGCGTTGTCCACTTGTTTCAGGAGGGCTCGTTCTATCGTGCCTACGAGTGGAGCGCCTGGCTGATGTGCCGGTTCCTGCACGAGTTCAAGGTTACCCACCGCCGCATGGTCGGCAATCGGTCAGCCTGCTCATGATTTTCAAACACAGGGTTTTGCAGGTGTCCCAAAATCTGCTCGGCAATACGCACCAATACGACTCAGGCAATTTATAGAACCCATCTAAAAACGCATTGATGTCGTAGGTGTGCTGCGTCCCGAACCGTCGATAGCGAGCTTCAACGGCAAATTGAGGGTATCACGCGATTTTCGGTCACACGGGGTCAACGTCGTAGTGCAGGCGAATGCCTTTCATGCGGCCATCAAGGGTGAGCATTTGCTCGTAGAGGCCGCGCAGGACTTTCTTCACTTTTGGCATCGAGGCTTGCATCTCCACCTTGAGCACAATTTGGCGGATAAACAGTTGCTGCACCCGCCCCACCGGCGGGGCCTCGGGGCCGAGGATTCGGTTGCCAAAGGTGTGGCGCAGCAGCTGGCTGAAGCGCACGGCCATCTCACCCACGGTGGCCTCGTCGCGGTGGCGCAGGTAGATGTTGATGATGCGCACAAACGGCGGGAAAGCAAATTGCCGCCGCTCCTGCAACTCGTGCTTGAAAAAGCCCTCGTAGTCGTGCGCCTTGACAAACTCGATGACGGGATGACCGGGTTCGCTGGTCTGGAGGATTACCAGCCCTTGCTTGTGCGCCCGGCCGGCGCGGCCGGCCACCTGCTCCATCATGTCGAAGGCCCGCTCATGCGAGCGGAAGTCGGGAAACGAAATCATGGTGTCGGCGTTGAGGATGCCCACCACGCTCACACCATCGAAGTCGAGCCCCTTGGTCACCATCTGTGTGCCAACGAGGATGTGTGTCTTGCGTGCCGAGAAGTCGTCGATGATTCGGTCGTAGCTGGCCCGCGACCGCGTGGTGTCGAGGTCCATGCGCGAGATTTTCTCGTCGGGGAACACCTGGTCGATGACATCCTCGATACGCTCGGTGCCGTAGCCCACCACCTCGATGCCGGGCATTTGGCACGCCGGGCACAGCGTGGGCAGGGTGAGCGTGTGGCCGCAGTAGTGGCAGGTGAGCGAGCGGGTGAATTTGTGGTAGGTGAGCGATACATCGCAGTTCTCGCACTGCGGCACCCAGCCGCACTCCTTGCAGCGCACAATGGGGGCGTAGCCGCGCCGGTTTTGGAACAGAATCACCTGCTCGCCGCGTTTCAGGGCATGGCGGCAGTCGGTGATGAGTTCCTGGCTGAACAGGCCGCGCATCTCGCGTTTCTTGCGTGCCAGCTTGGTGTCGATAACCTTGACGGTGGGCAGCTGGATGTCGGCATAGCGGGTGAGCAGCTGCACGAGGCCGTATTGCCCGTTGAGTGCGCGGTGATAGACCTCGATGGCTGGCGTGGCCGAGCCCAGGAGCGTCTTGGCACCGTGCATCTGCGCAAGCATGATGGCGGCGTTGCGGCCGTTATAGCGCGGAGCGGGGTCTTGCTGCTTGTAGCTGCTGTCGTGCTCCTCATCCACAATCACCAGTCCCAGCTTGGCGTAGGGCAGGAACACGCTCGAGCGCACGCCGAGCACCACACAGGGCTCGTCGCTGTGCAGGAGGCGTTTCCAAATGTCTACACGCTCGTTGTCGCTGAACTTGGAGTGGTAGATGAGCAGCCGGTTGCCCAGCACGGTGCGCAGCCGGCGCGTGAGCTGCGTGGTGAGGGCGATTTCAGGCACCAAGTAGAGCACCTGCCGACCCAGCTCCAGGGCATCCAGAATCAGGTGGATGTAGATGGAGGTCTTCCCGCTCGAGGTGACCCCGTGGAGCAGGGTGATGGCGTGGTCCTTGAATGATTGGTGCACCTCGCGGTAGGCACGCTGCTGCTCGTCGCTGAGCGCGGGTGGCGGCTGCGTGTGGGCATCCTGCCAGGCAAAGCGGTTGATTTCGCGCTTGTAGGTCTCGAAGATGCCGCGTTGCATGGTGGCGCTGAGTACGGCGGCGGTGGCATCGGCGCGCTGGAGCAGCTCGTCTTTGGTCACCTCGCGTGTCTCGCTGCCGGGGGTGAGCCAGTGTGCCAGGTCGAGGTAGGCCAGCAGCAGCTGTTCCTGCTTGCGTGCGCGTTTCACTTGGTCGAAAAGCTTGTGCAGCGCATCGTCGTCGCCGCGTTGCAGTGTGAGGCGCACGCAGGTTTCGGTCTTGGGGCGGTAGTTGTCAATCACGCGCTCGCTCACGTGGATGGCACCGCGGTCGAGCAGCCGGTGCACGGTGCCCTCCACCGTCTTGAAGCCGGTGGCCTGGGCGATGTCGGCAATCTGCACGCGGCCGCGCTGCGCGGTGAAGTCGAGCACCACGCGCTCGCGGTCGCTCAACCGGCTGGCCAGGTCTTCCTCAAAGTCGGCATTGGGGCTGATGAACGTCTCGCTCTCCACCTTGAGGCCGCTGGGCAGGGCCGCTTTGTAGACTTCACCCATCGAGCACAGGTAGTAGTCGGCCATCCATTGCCAGAACTTGAGCTGTGGGTGTCGCACGATGGGGGCAGTGTCGAGCAGTGCCAGCAGCTGTTTCACCTCGTAGCCCTGCGGCTGCACATCGTGGACGCTCTCCACGATGGCTGTGTAGATTTTCTTGCGGCCGAAGGGCACGAGTACACGGCTGCCGATGGCAACCGTCATCTCTGGCGGAATTTGGTAGGTGTAGGTCCCGGGAATGGAAAGCGGCAGGAGTACTTCGGCAAACATAGTGATTCACGCAAGTGGTTCGATTGAATGTGACATTATGGGTGCATGAGCTTTTGGTAGATTTCGTTTTCCTTGTCGGCAGTGACCTCCCAGCTGATGTCGTGCGGGAGCGGCTGCTGCACATGGCCGTTGAGCATCTGCACGGCACGGTCGGTGAGGCGCTCGATGAACTTGTCGTTGATTTCAAACGCATTCTCGTGTCCGATACATTCGGCTGTTCCCATCACATCGCTACCCACGACGTTGGCGCCGCATTGCAGGGCCTCGACGGTGACCAGGGGCAGCCCCTCGCGCTGGCTGGGCAGCACCAGCACATCGATGCTGTTCATCAGGCGTGGCATCATTTCCTGTGGCTGCATACCCCACATTCTCACGTTTAGCCCCACGGCGTCGAGGGCTTGCCGCACTTGCTCGTGCTCACTTCCATCGCCCACAGTCCAGAAGGTGACTGGTTGGCCGAATTTGCGAGCGATGAGCGAAAAAATTTCGGGCAGCAGGGTCACGTTTTTCACGGGTTCAAATCGTCCCACAAAGGCCACCACCTTGCTGTTTCCGGCTCCCAGCTCTTGGCGCAGGGTGTGGCGCTCGTGGTCGGGCAGTTGCTTGAAGGTGGCGGGAGCGCCATTGAAAAGCACGCAGGCTGGGAATGTGGTGGTGAGTTCCAATGCCTTGTTGAGCAGTCCGCGGCTGACAAAGAAATTTTGGCTGGCGTGGTGCAGCAGCTCGATGGTTGCAGCCTTGAGCATCGGGTCGGTGAATGGGTCGGTGTGTATGCTTGCGCCGTGCCAGGTGATGGTGTGCGGAATGTTGTGGCTCATGGCCGCCTGCCGCGCCACGTAGCCGCCCATGCGGTCGTGTGCCGAAATCAGGCTGTAGCCGCCCAGCCCGGCGGCAATCTGGTCGAGCTTGTGCAGGAGGTGTGCCGGACGTTTTCCGAGCAGGCGGTGGCCGAGGGCATCGGCCCAGCTGCGCTTGAGCCAGTGCAAGCTGATGGTTTCGCCTTCCACCTGAATGTTGTCGGGGCGCTCCTCGAGCAGCTGGCTGCCGCGCAGACAGCGCATGAGGGCTCCGTCATACACCTGCAGCAGATGCACATCGATGCCGTAGTCCGCCACCCGGCGCAGGTGACGCACGCGGTTCAGCACAGCGTTGAACACTCCCATGCGGTTGCGTATGTCGCCCTCGAAGACAACTGCGACGCGTTTCGCGTTCATTATTCGCGCGAATTAAGTAAGGATTCACATAGGTAGTCGTCGACGGTGCGAGTTTCGGTGGCAATGTTGATGGCCAGCAGACGCACGGGGCGGCCGTCGTGCCGCCACTTGGCGGCGTAGTCCCTGTCACGCAGCTGCTCCATCGCGTCCTGCGCGGTGCGGCCGTACTTAAGCTCGATGACGTAAATCTCCTGCGGCATGAGCAGCACCAGGTCGGCTCGGCCGGCGGCGGTGCGCTCCTCCACGCGTACATCGGCGCCGAACGACGCCAGCACGGCATAGAGGATGGCCTGGTAGTGCCGCTCGTTGTCGTTGGCCACGTCGTAGGGGATGGCCGAGTAGAAATCACGCAGTGTCGCCATGAAGTCATCGAGGGTGGCTGTGCCGCGCCGCAATTGGAAATACACTTTGCGCAGGTAGTCGTTGCTGCCCGGGCGCGCCTTGACGTATCGCACCAGCGAGTCGCCCAGGCCGATGCGCACCTCGCGGTTGGGGATGCCCAGCGTGTACAGCTCGCTGTCGGGGTCGTAGTCCTTGATGGTCAGGTACCCGCTCTGGTACAGCACGGGAATCGGGTCGTCGACC
>JAFSYB010000032.1 GCA_017443765.1 Muribaculaceae bacterium
GTAACCTGTGCATGACCCCCGCGCTGATGGGCAATGTGGCCCTGTGGAAGCCTTCCACCACGGCCCTGCTGAGCAACTACTACCTGATGCAGCTCTACAAGGAGGCCGGCCTGCCCGACGGTGTGGTGAACTTCCTGCCCGGCAGTGGCGCCCTCATTGGCGAGGTGGCCACCCAGTCGAAGCACTTCGCCGGCATCCACTTCACCGGCAGCACAGCCACCTTCAAGAGCCTGTGGAAGCAAGCGAGCATGAACGTGGACCAGTACATCTCCTACCCGCGCCTCGTGGGCGAGACGGGCGGCAAGGACTTCATCTTTGTGCACCCCTCGGCCGACCCGAAGGCCGTGGCCACGGCAGCCTTCTGCGGTGCGTTTGAGTTCCAAGGGCAGAAGTGCTCGGCAGCTTCACGCATGTACATCCCCAAGAGTATGTGGCCCGGCGTGCTGGCCGATGTCAAGCGCATGGCAGCCGAGGTGAAGATGGGCGACGTGAAAGACCCCGCCAACTTCATCAACGCCGTCATCGACGAGGCTTCGTGGGAGAAGTGCAAGTCCTATATCGACTACGCCGCCCAGACTCCCGATGCACAAATTGTGGTCGGCGGCAAGTGCGACAAGACCATCGGTTGGTTTGTCGAGCCCACGGTGATTGAAACCAGCAACCCGCACTTCAAGTCGATGGAAGAGGAAATCTTCGGCCCGGTGCTCACCGTCTATCCCTACGACGACGACAAGGTGGAGGAGACCGTGAAGCTGTGCGACACGACCTCGCCCTACGGCCTCACGGGTGCCGTGTTCGGCCGCTGCCGCATGGCTGTGGAGAGCATCACCGATGCCCTGTGCTATGCCGCCGGAAACTTCTACATCAACGACAAGCCCACCGGGGCCGTTGTGGGTATGCAGCCCTTTGGCGGCGCTCGCGCCAGCGGCACCAACGACAAGGCCGGTGGCGAGTTCAACCTCATTCGCTGGGTCATTCCGCGCGTAATCAAGGAGACCCTCGTGTCACCCACCGACTACCGTTACACCTACCTGAAGTGATTCGCGATCTCTCCCGGATAATCCACTTATCGAGTTTTAAGACTAAAAGGAGATAAAAACATAATCCGAGTATCGTAAGTACGTCAAAATTCAGGACACCCGCAAAACACACAGTTTTGCGGGTGTCGTCTTGGTCAAAGAGCCCCGGTGCCTCGAAGAGGAACTTCAATCGGCAGCATAGGCGATGGTGGTGAGGGCGTTCTCCTCGGCGGCAAAGTGAAGTCGCCGTTAACAAGATGCCGGCTCCTGTGCAGGGAGACCTTGTCACTTGCTGAGTTCCTTTTCGAAGAGCTTGTCGATTTGCGCCTGGATGTTGGGGTCGAGCGGCGGAATGTTGTGGGCGTGTTCGAAGCGGCGCAGTTCATTTATCTCCATGTCAACCTTGTTGTCCTTGCGCAGCTGCTTGTACTCCTTTTTGTCGATATAGTCGCGGCTGGTGGTATAGGTTTGCAGCAGAATCATGTACTCCCCTCCTGAGTGGGTGTGTGTGCTCGAGACCTGAAGCTGGCGCATTACAAAGTCGTCGAAACGCGAGCGCCCCTGCTCGTCGATGCGGTACACCTCGTAGAACGCCTCGTCTTTTTGCTTCTCTTCGTCTCTCGGTTTCACCTTTTTCCCCTTGGCAAGAGCTTCGGCTTTCTTGCGATGGTCATGGTAAGCCCACATGTTAAACGATGTGGTGCGCAGGCCGGCCTCCGAGTCGGTGTCGATGTATCCCAGCGTGCTGATGCTGTCGCTCACTATCACGCGGCCCGCCGAGTCGGTGCTGAACGTCAGTTCGCCCTTTTGTTCGTTGGCGAGAAGCTTTTGGTAGGTCGATGTCTCCCTCAACTGTCCCCAGCCGTCGATGGCACGCCCGGCGATGGTGCTGATAAGGAATCGCAACAACCCGTTGCTGCCCTTGGCCAGGCTGCGCGTCTTGCACGACACTTTCTTTTTGGCAAACTCGTAGGTGTTGTCAATCACTCCGCCACGGAAATATAGCGGCCCCTCATCGTCGAAGTATATCAATCGGTAGTACGTCTGCACGTAGGCGAGTTCCTTAGGCTTGACCTCCACGTCGGGCAGGCCAAACTCCACGTCCTCAAGAGTGACGCGACTGTCGGTGATGTCGGCCAGCCTCACGGTGCGTGGTTGGAAGGCAACATGGGTGAACACCAGGGTGGCTGCTCCCTTGGCGTCGGCCAGCCAGCCATCGACATCGGTGGAGCCGATGAGCACGCCGCGCTCGTTGGTCACGCACACATAGGCCACGGGCAGGCCGTCGGTGTCCACCACTTGCAGACGCTGACCATGAGCCAGCAACGAGGCCGCAACCAGCGCGAATGTCACAAACAGGCGGATTGTGGATTGATAATGCATAATTGTCTATGATTTAGCTGATAAAAATACACATGATAATCTAACCTGCAAATATCGGCATTTTTTTTGAAATAGTAGCCACCGATGTCGAAAAAAGAGTGAACGGACATTAAATCGCCCTACATCTGCGCGGCATATCTGCGCAGTCGGAATAAAATTTCGACTGCGCAAAAAGGCTGCGCACTCCGCATTGTAACTTTGCACCGTCAATCGCGATTCCACGTCGGCTGGCGTGGGTGAACGCGCAAGGCTTCGTGGCTGAATGGCAAAGCAGCTGGCTCTTACCCAGCGGATTGGGGGTTCGATTCCCTCCAGAGCCACATGGTGCCGCCGGCGCAGTAGTCAGGGACTATAGAACATACCTATTATTCTCGTTGCTGCAAAAAAATCTTTCATGTCCTGACTGCAGTCGCCGGTGGCTTCTTTTGGTTCTGTAACGATTTGTGTGGGTAACTGATACTCAATGCGAATTGCATGAATCAGGGCAAATTTAAGTGACACCCGCAAAATCCTGTGTATCTATGTCGGCGCGGTTGTGCGATAGCCGAGCGCGGTGCCGCCGCACCTGCGACGCTTAGTAGACCATCTTCGGCCCTCTTCGAGGCCCACCGCAGGACACATTAATAACCCCGCGGCACTCGCGTCGAAGATGCGTGTGCCGCGGGGTTTTATTCACTTTGAGGCTCCCGGCCTCATGCCGACCTACGGCCGATATACTTTTGTTCTTTTGTCTATATCCTGCCACTTTTTTACAGTGAACACATTTATAGCGCTCAAAGAAACCTTGTTAGGCGAGCTTGGCGAGTGCCTCGGCAATGCGTCGTGCCGCCTCGCGAATGTTGTCGTCGCTGGTGGCGTAGCTCAGGCGCAAGTATCCCGGACAGCAGAAAGCATCGCCGGCCACGGTGGCCACATGGGCCTCGTTGAGCAAATACATAGCCAAGTCGCCGGCATCGTTAATCACGGTGTCGCCGGCACGGCGGCCAAAGAACGCACTCACTTCGGGGAAGAGGTAGAAAGCCCCGTCGGGCACATTGACGCGCATACCCGGAATTTCCCTGAACAGGCTCACAATCAGGTTGCGGCGCCGCTCAAAGGCTACCCGCATGTCCTCCACACACTGCTGAGAGCCCCGGTAGGCGGCCTCGGCGGCCTTTTGCGCTATCGACGAGGCACCGCTGGTGTACTGCCCCTGGAGTTTGGTCACGGCCTTGGCAAGCCACAGCGGGGCGGCGAGGTAGCCAATGCGCCAACCTGTCATGGCGTAGGCTTTCGACACACCATTGATGATGCACACGCGGTCGCGGATGGCTGCGAACTGCGCCAGCGATTCGTGGCCGCCAATGTAGTTGATGTGCTCGTAAATCTCGTCGGCGATAATCATCACCTGTTCGTGGCGGGCCAGCACGTCGGCCAGCCCTTGCAGCTCGGCACGGTTGTAGATGCTGCCCGAGGGATTCGACGGCGAACACAAGATGATGAGCCGTGTGCGTGGCGTGATGGCCTGCTCCAGCTGTGCGGGGGTGATTTTGAAGTTCTGGTCGAGCGTGGCCGGCACAAGCACGCTGCGGCCGCCGGCCAGGTTCACCATCTGCACATAGCTCACCCAGGCGGGCGTGGGGATGATGACCTCGTCGCCGGGGTTCACCAGGGTCATCACGGCGTTGCACAACGCGTGCTTGGCACCATTGCCCACCACAATTTGGTCGGGCGTGTAGTCGAGGTTGTTCTCGCGTTTCAGCTTCTCGACGATGGCCTGGCGCAGCGACGGGTAGCCCGGCACGGGCGAGTAGAACGAGTAGTTGTCGTCCACCGCCTGGCGCGCGGCGGCCTTGATGTGGTCGGGGGTGAAGAAATCGGGCTCGCCCACCGAGAGGTTAATCACGTCCACGCCCTGCGCCTTGAGCTCGGTGCTCTTTTGCGACATGGCCAGCGTGGCACTCGGAGCCAGCGCCTGAATACGGTCAGAAATCGGGTTGCTCATAATGATAGTTAAAAGGTCAATTGGTTTTGAAACTGCAAAGTTACATAATAATGCACAATGCACAATGCGCAATGCGCAATTATTTGCGAGAATCTGCCCGCAATGGGGATTCCCAGGGTCTCCATCTGCTCGCTTGCCGTTTGCTTTTGACCGATGAACTGAATAAAATGCTCATTGCGCATTGTGCTTTGCGCAATTATTTGTAATTTTGCAGTTTGGTAATAAACTTGATAACGATATATGATCACATTAGCGACAAAATACGACCCAAAGGCCGTTGAGAGTAAATGGTATGAGTATTGGGAAAGCCACGGCTTGTTCAAGTCGGTGCCCGATGGGCGCGAGCCTTACTGCATCGTGATTCCGCCGCCCAACGTGACGGGCGTGCTTCACATGGGTCACATGCTCAACAACACCATTCAGGACATTCTTATCCGTCACGCTCGCATGCAGGGCAAGAACGCGCTGTGGGTGCCTGGCACCGACCATGCCAGCATCGCCACCGAGGCCAAGGTGGTGAACCGCCTTGCCGAGCAGGGCATCACAAAGCGCGACCTCACCCGCGAGCAGTTCCTGGAGCACGCCTGGGCGTGGACACACGAGCATGGCGGCATCATCCTCAAGCAGCTGCGCAAGCTCGGTGCGTCGTGCGACTGGAGCCGCACGGCCTTCACCATGGACGAGGTGCGCAGCGAGAGCGTGCTCAAGGTTTTCGTCGACCTGTATGAAAAAGGCTACATCTACCGTGCCCTGCGCATGGTGCACTGGGATCCCAAGGCCCAGACCGCTTTGAGCGATGCCGAGGTGGAGCATAAGGACGAAAAGAGCAAGCTTTACTACCTGCGCTACTATGTGGCCGATGACGACATGACGGGCGAGACGGGTGCCGAAGGCGAAGTGGTACGCCGCGATGCCCAGGGACGCCGCTACGCCTTGGTGGCCACCACGCGTCCCGAAACCATCATGGGCGACACCGCCATGTGCATCAACCCCAAAGACCCCAAGAACCAATGGCTGCGGGGCAAGAAGGTGATTGTGCCGCTGGTCAACCGTGTCATTCCCGTGATTGAGGACCGCTATGTGGACATCGAGTTCGGTACCGGTTGCCTGAAGGTCACGCCGGCGCACGACCCCAACGACTACATGCTGGGCAAGACCCACAACCTGGAGACCATCGACATCTTCAACCCCGATGCCACCATCAGCGCCGCGTCGCCGCTCTACGTGGGCATGGACCGCGTGGAGTGCCGCAAGCAAATCTCCCAAGACCTGGAAGCCGCCGGGCTGATGGAGAAGGTGGAGGACTACGAAAACAAGGTGGGCTACAGCCAGCGCAACCCCGACACGGTGGTAGAGCCGCGGTTGTCCAAGCAATGGTTCCTCAACATGAAGCACTTCGCCGAAATAGCCCTCCCGCCTGTGATGAACGACGAGCTCAAGTTCTTCCCATCGAAATACAAGAACATCTATAAGGTGTGGATGGAAGGCATTCAGGACTGGTGCATCTCGCGCCAGCTGTGGTGGGGACACCGCATCCCGGCTTATTACCTGCCTACTGCCAATGAGGACGAGGAGGTCTATGTGGTGGCGCTCACCGAGGCCGAGGCCCTGGAGAAAGCCCGCAAGATTCCCGGCTATGAGAACATCCAAGCTGCCGACCTGCGCCACGACGAGAACGCCCTCGACACCTGGTTCTCCAGCTGGCTGTGGCCCATCTCGCTCTTCGACGGCATCAACCACCCCGGCAACGACGAAATCAAGTATTACTATCCCACCAGCGACCTAGTCACCGCCCCCGACATCATCTTCTTCTGGGTGGCGCGCATGATTATGGCCGGATATGAATATGCCGGCGACATGCCGTTCCGCAACGTCTATTTCACCGGTTTGGTGCGCGACAGTTTGGGTCGCAAGATGTCGAAGCAGCTCGGCAACAGCCCCGACCCGCTGAAGCTCATCGATAAGTTCGGCGCCGACGGTGTGCGCATGGGCATGATGCTCTGTGCTCCGGCAGGCAACGACATCCTCTTCGATGAGGCCTTGTGCGAGCAGGGACGCAATTTCAACAACAAGATTTGGAATGCCTTCCGTTTGGTCAAGGGCTGGGAGGTGGCCGACATTGCGCAGCCCGAGCACAGCCGGCTGGCTGTGCAGTGGTTCCACGCTGTGCTCGACAAGACGATTGCCGAGGTCGAGGACCTGTACTCCAAGTTCCGCCTCAACGAGGCGCTGATGGCCGTCTACCGCCTGTTCTGGGAGGAGTTCTCGGCATGGTACCTGGAGATTGTCAAGCCCGCCTACCAGCAACCCATCGACGGCAAGACGATGGAGGCCACGCTGTATTTCTTTGACATCCTGCTGCGGCTGCTGCACCCGTTCATGCCGTTCATCACCGAGGAGCTGTGGCAGCACATTGCCGAGCGGAACGACGGCGAGAGCATCATGCAGGCTCGCCTGCCCAAGCCCGGCGACCCCGACACGGCGATGCTTGCCGCCATGGCACAGGCCAAGGAAATCATCAGCGGTGTGCGCAACGTGCGCAGCGTGAAGAATCTGCCGCCGCGCGACTTGTTGTGCCTGCAGGCCGTGGGTGAGTTCGACAGTCCGGTGGCGAGCATCATCATCAAGCTGGCTGGTTTGGAGAACATCATTGCAGTCGCCGAGAAGGATGCCGCCTCGGCAGCATTCATGGTGGGCACGCAGGAGTTTGCCGTGCCGCTGGCCGGCAACATCGACGTGGAGCAGGAACTGGCCAAGCTCGAGGCCGACCTCAAGCACGCCCAGGGCTTTCTGGCCGGCGTGGAGAAGAAGCTGGCCAACGAGCGCTTCGTGGCCAACGCCCCCGAGGCTGTGGTGGCCCTGGAGCGCAAGAAACAGGTCGACGCGCAAAGCAAAATCGCCACCCTCACCGCCGCCATCGCCGCACTGCGCAAATGAACCCTGCGTGAATCACCGCAGGACGCTATAACGACGGTCAATTGTCGTTTGTATACCCCATTCTTGGGCGTAAAACAACAGAGGGCAACCCTCCTCCTGGGGGTTGCCCTCTGTGTTGTTGCAAAGGATTGCAGTGACGTTGTCTCAATCCTTGCCGAGCATGATGTTGATGACGATGTTCATGTCGTCCACATCCACGTTGCCGTCGTTGTTAATGTCGGCGGCAGCGGTCTTCTCGGTCTTGGACAGCATCATGTTGATAATCAGGTTCAGGTCGTCGACATCGACAATGTTGTCGCAGTTGAGGTCGCCGCGAGTGACTTCGGCGCCGCTGCCAAAGGCGAACGTCACACGGTAGTTCTCGCCGTCGTTGTTCAGGTAGTATTGCTGGCCGCCGGCTTCGCCCTCGACCCAGAAATACAGGTTATAGACCTGGCCATTCTTGAGCATGGTGGCGTCGAGCAGCTCGGTCGGCTCTTCGGTGCTCCAGTTGCCATAGTCGTCGAGCTGGGTGGAGATGAATTTGCCGTAAATGTCGTTGCCATTCACATCACACACTTTGCACCCCAGTCCCAGCGTGCTGAAGTTGCCCTCGGCAAAGATGAACGCCTCGTCGATGGTCAATGAAGTCAGTGCCTCGCCGCCGGTCAAGTCCACCGGCTCAAACGCATTGCCTGCCTCCAACCAAAGGTCCTGCTGCTCGCCCGGTGTGAGCGTGACAAGCATGCTCAGTCCTTGAATATCGGGGTCGGCAGGTTCGTTGATTGAGAAGTAGAACACGCAGTTGTCGTTGTAGCGGTCGCCATCTTTTCCAAAGAAGTAATAATGGCCGTTATCGTCGATGAGCTGGTACATGATGCGGAGCACATAGTTGCCGGGAGCAAGGTCGCGGGTGATGAGCCGCTGCTCGTTGCATGAGCTGCGGTGGGTGTTCTTGCGGGCACTCACGAGTGTGTTCAGCTCGTTGCACTCGATGGTGTTCCAGTTGCCACCGTTTTCACCCTCGGGATAAATCATATACTGCAGCGAGGCGCTGGTGATGTTGGTACCCTCGGCCAGGTCGTAGTAGATGCTGAAATAGTTCACGGCCAGCTGGTTCACGCCGCCGGGCATGGTCGTGTTGTCGCGGGTGCCGTCGCCGTTGTAACGGTACTCCATGTAGTCGCCCGTGTAGAGTGTGATTGTTGCCGTGCCGGTGGTGAGCCAGTGCACGGCATTCTCACCGTTGCCCAGGGCAAACATCACCTTGTAGTTCTCGCCGCCGTTGTTGAGCAGCAGCTGGGTGCCGCCATCGTCGGCCTTGGCGTACAGCTCCAGCACATACTCGCCTGCGCCGCCGGCCACCTCCACCAGGTCCTGGTTAAGCTCAATGCTCCAGATGCCGTTGCTCCCCTTGGTCAGCGGGAAATCCATCCAGTTCTCGGCTTGTGCCGACTGGCCTTGCTTGTACATGGCTACCGCGAGTGTCACGTTGCTCACATCACCGGTAATCATGGTTTCAAACGACTTCACCACCAGCGACGATGCCTGGCCCATACTGGTGTAGTCGGCCACCTCAAAGCCGCTTGGGGGCAGCTCGAAACCCATCTCGCCATCGGGGGTGGCCATAATGATTTTGCCGCCCACAAACTCCGCGGCACTTACTTGCGCAGCAACCAGCAGTGCCGCCAAAAGAATGATTGTCTTGATTGTTTTCATAAAACTTTTATAGTTAAAGGGTTAGTCTCGTTTTGTTTTAAATTGGCTATGGTGCAGTTGCCGAGCATCATGGGCAACGTAACTGACCGCAAAGATAGTGTTTTTTCTACCTAAACTATCAGTCGTCCTTGAGATTTAATATTATTTAACTATCTGCATTGTCCTGGTAGTAGCGTTGAGGGGGCAATGGTGGTGTTGGCGCGACCATCAAGCGGCCAGACGCCGGCGCATGATGAGCGTGGTGACCAGCGAGGTCACGGCTCCGATGGCTGCCACAAGCAGGGCAACCACAAGCAGGTCGGTCCACACCACGGCCACGGGGTAGGCATGGACAATCATGTTGGCTGGGTCGCCTCCGAGCTTGAGCCAGCCAAAGTGCTGCTGCCCCATGCAGAGCAGCACACCAAGCGTGATGCCCAGCACGGCTCCTGCCAGCGCAATGAGCCACCCCACGACAACGAAGATGCGTGTGAGCTGGCTATTGGTGGCTCCCAGGTTGCGCAGCGTGGCGATGCTCTCGTCCTTCTCGATGATGAGCAGCGACAAGGTGCTCACCACATTGAACGTGGCGATAACCATGATGAAAGCCATCAGCAGGAAGGCCATCCATTTCTCGATGTTCACCATGCGGTAGGCCTCGGCCTGCTGCATGAGCCGGTTTTTGATGGTGTAGCTGCTGCCCAATTGTTGCCGCAGCCGGGCCATCACCTGGGCTTCGTCGGCTCCGGCAGCCAGGCGAAGCTCCACGGCAGTTGCCTCACGGTCGTAGTCCAGCAACCGCCGGGCCATGGCTATCGGCACATATATCAGGTCGTTGTCGTAGGCATTCTGCTGGAGTTGGAATATACCCGACACAAAGAGTGAGTCGGCTGTGAATGCGCCCATGGGATTGGCCAGGTTCACGTGTCCCTGGCGTTGTGGGGCGTAGAGCTTGAGCATCACCGGGTATTCGGGTCGCACGTGCAGGCGCAGGGCGGGTCCCACACCCACCACGGCGTAGGCGGTTATGGGGTCTTGCAGCATCCACTGGCCATCGACAATCACGCTGTCAACATCGGTGAGGCGGTTGTAGTCTTTAGGCACGCCCTTGATGCGCACGGGCATTTGGTATTCGGCAAAGATTGCCAGTGCGTTGTCGCTCACCACAGGCTGGGCGAGTTCCACGCCAGGCACGGCGCGTGCCACGGCAAGCACGCTGTCGGCATCGGCAATGGTCTTGCCCAGCGTGGCTGTGATTGACACTTGTGGGTCGAGGATTGCCAAACGGCTCATAATCAAGCCGCGGAAGCCGTTGAACACACTCAGCACGCACACCAGGGCTGCTGTGGTTATCACCACTCCCAGCACCGAGATGATGGAGATGATGTTCACCGCATTGTGGGTCTTTCGCGACACCAGGTAGCGCAGGGCGATTTTGAATAGAACTCCCATATTCCCTTGCTGAGGGCTGGCGGCAACAGCGTTGCCGCGCATAGGATAAGGTTAGCCGTTGATGATTAGTTGGTTCTCTCGTTACGACGGGTTCGGGGTGGCTTCGGGTGTTGGGGTAGACGTTTTCTTGTCTTGCGCCAGCAGCTCGTCGATGTGCTCGATGTAGTCGAGCGAGTCATCGAGGAAAAAGCTCAGCTCGGGTGTGCGCCGCAGCTGGTACCGGGTGCGTGCAGCCAGTTTGTAGCGGATTTGCCGCACGTTGGCGGTGATGTTCGCCAGCAGCTCCTGTGCCCGTTCACTGGGGAAGATGCTCAGGTAGGCTCGTGCCACGCTCAGGTCGGGCGACACACGCACCTTGCTCACGCTCACCAGCACGCCGCTCATCTTGGCGGTTTCGGTGCGGAACAGCTCGCTCAGTTCTTTCTGAACAAGTCGTGAGATTTTCTCAAGTCGTGTCGTTTGCATAGTATTCTTGTTAGATAGTTGTGTTTATAATTCCTTGGTAAAAGCGCGGCGGCGCTTGTTCTGGCGGTAGTCGAAGTACTGCCATTGCTGCTGCACCCGCTCGTTGTCCTCCAGCTCGTGGCCGGTGTCGGCCCACTGGTAGCCAAAGCGGTTGAAGCAGGGTATGAGGTCGTCGAAGATGAGGGCGTTCACGCCCTTGCTATGATACTCGGGCTTGACGGCGATGAGCAGCAAGTCCACCACGGGGTTGTGTCCCTTGAAGGCCTTGAGCAGGTGCCACCAGCCCATGGGGAACAGGCGTCCCCGGCTCTTGATGAGTCCCTGCGAGAGCGAGGGCAGCGTGATGCCCACGCCCACGAGTTCGCCGTCGGGCTTGACCACCAGCGAGAGGTCGTCGAGCGGCAGGAACGGCACGTACATCTTGATGTAGTGCTCGATTTGCTTGTCGCTCAGCGGTGAGTAGCCAAAGAGCTGGTCGTAGGCCTCGTTGATGAGCTTGAAGATGGCCTCGCCGTAGTCGCGTACGAGCTTCCGACGGTTGGTGTACTTGATGGTGTCCACGCCCACGCGCTGGCGCACAATGGCAGCCACGCGGTGCATCTTCTCGGGCACCTCGGGCGGCACCTTCACGCGGAACTCCACCCAGTCCACGTCCTTGACAAATCCCATGCGCTCCATGTGGCGGGGGTAATACTCGTGGTTGTAGATGGTGGCCTGGGTGCCCACCTGGTCGAAGCCCTCGACGAGCATTCCCTCCTTGTCCATGTCGGTGAAGCCGAGTTGCCCGGTAAGGCAGGTCATTCCCTTGCCCCGTGCCCACTGGGCAACGGTCTGGAACAGGGCATCGGCAACCTCGGCATCGTCGATGAAATCGACAAAGCCAAAGCGCCCCTCCTGCTTGCCGCTGCGCTCGTTCACCAGGCGGTTGATGATGCCGGCAATGCGCCCTACCGGGCGGCCGTCGCGGTAGGCCATGAAATAGGCGGCCTCGCAGTAGTCGAAAGCTGGGTTCTCGCCGGGCTGCAGCGTGCGCATCTCGTCGCTCACCAGCGATGGCACATAGTAGGGGCTGTCGTGGTAGAGCGTGTCGATGGGAAAGGTGACGAATCGCTTGAGTTCGCTCTTTACTGGGCGTATTTCTTTGATTTGAATCATGCGTGGGGACGGTTATCAGTGAATAGTTACTCGTTAGGTGCTGGTGGTTGCGCACTGGTTCAGCATCCAGAGCAGGGCCAGCAGTGCGAGCAGGATTGCGTCGAGTCGCAGGAAGAATCGGCTGTAGAACTCGCGTGGCGCGTCGTGCTCCGCCTCATTGGAGGCCACCTTGTTGTCGGGTGTCGGGTTGCTGGCGCCGCTTTGCGCTATCCCGCTCTGGCGGGCGGCCTCGTTGTCGGTGCCGGGCATCAGTTCGTGAGGGCTTTGGTGCTGCCGGTGGCCAGGTTCACCTGGAAATGTCCGCCGCTGCTGGTGCGAATGCCCAGCAGGTTGTTCTTGGTGTCATTAAAGCCAATGTCGGTAGCCCCTTTGGAATAGACGGTGAAATATTTGCGGGTTTTCAGGTCGAATCCGTAAACCGAGCCTTGCTTTGTGAGGAACACGCTGTAGGTCTCACTGTTGATTTGCTTGGAGATGTCGTCCTTGTGGAAGATGGGCTTGTCGTAGGTGCTGCGTTTCATTGTCACCTCCTCGCCACTCTGGGCCTGTTCCATCTTCTCCTTGTTCTCCTGATTCCAGCGTGCGTCGGCACTGTCGGGGCTGGCCATGCGCTTCTCCATTTCCTCTTTCTCGCGCTGCTCCTGCTCGGCCTTGAGTTCCTCATCGGTGGGGAAGTAGAGGATTTTGATGTTCTGCGCCTCGTCTTTGAGGAATCGTCGCTCGGGGCTGTTGATGGCGTCCAGCGGCTTGCCGTAGATGTAGCGGCGGCCGTCGGAGCGCGACTTCACCGTCCCCACGTAGTCGAGCGAGATGAGTTTCTTGGCAGCAATGTCGAACAGGTTGAGCGACACACGCCCTTGCGTGCCCTCGCCGCCTGGCGTGTCCATATACGTGAAGTAGAGACATTCCTTGTCGCCAATTTTCACGGCGCGTGGGGTTTTTTCGTAGTCGGCAATCAGGGCAGAGGTGCTCATGGTGATGGTTCGCCCATCAAGATATTGCACATGCAGTGGTTCGGTTTGCCACAAGTTGCCCGTGCGTGTGAGCTGGTAGATTTTGAAGAACGTTCGGCTGGTGCCGTCGGAGAGCGAGGTAACTCCCCAGATACGGTCGGGGTTCTCCTCGCCGGAGCCCGGCACAAACACGGCCGCAGTGGCCGATGCGCCATCGCCCTGGAGGTTGTTGCGGTTCAGCTCGGCGGCGAAGACAGCCATCGGGTCTACGTTTCCCATGGGCTGGTTTTCTGCGGCTTCGGTGCGGTCGCTGCTCTTGCGGCTGGAGTCGTTGTTGCCGCACGAGCGTGCCCACAGCAGGCCACCGATGACAATTACAGCGGCGGCAATGCCGATGAGCAGGTTGCGGTTGAACGATGACCCATTTCCGCCTTGGTCGTCATCAGCGTTGTCTTCGTCAGGGTCGGGGGTTTCCCACGCATTGGCAGTTTGCTGGCGCACGGCCTGATGGTGCCGTCGCTGCTCGGCTTGCTCGCGCCGTTGCTGCTCGGCTTGCTCGCGCCGTCGCTGCTCGTTGTACGTTTCGCCGCCTGCCGCTGTGGCCGACTGGCGTGTGGTCTCGTCGGCCATGTCGTTACGCACCATCCTGCCGCACTTGGGGCAGAACACCGATTCGGCGGGAATCATGTTACCGCATAATGGGCAGGCCACTTCGTTATTCAGCGGTGTGCCGCAATGATTGCAAAAGGCTGACCCCTGCGGGGGTTCGTTGCCACATTTGGGACATCTCATATCGGTTATCAGTTATCAGTTATCGGTTATCAGTTATCGGTTGACGTCACTTATCTTTTCTATTTCTTGATACAATTTGCAAAGGTACGGATTTTCGTTCTAATGGCCAATGAGCTTTCCAATAAATTATTTTTCGGGCGAGGGCTTCGGTGGTGTCGGGCAACCGATGGTGTTTTCGCCAATGCTGCGGTGCAGCTGCAGCACGGCGTCGGCGATGTGGCGGTCGTTGCACAGGCGTGGCACTTTGCGCTGGCCGCCCAGGCGTCCGGTGCTGGCAAGCCACCGTTCAAAGGTGCCCCGGGCCACAGCCACGATGGTGGGTGGGTCGAGGAACAGGCCGCCCTGACGCTTGGCCTCGTAGTCGCTGTTCACTTCCTTGAGGTGGCGGTCCACGGCGGTGATGAAAGTCTGCAGGTCGGCGGGGGGCACGTCAAACTCCACAAGCCATTGGTGCCGTCCGCGGGTGGTGGTGGTGGCGTAGACTGGCGCGGCGGTGTAGTCGCGCACCTGCGCCTGGGTTTCCTGTGCGGCCAGGGTGATGGCGTGGTCGGCATTGTGCACCATCAGTTCCTCGCCGAATGCGTTGATGTAGCTGGCAGTGCGGCCGGCAATGCGGATTTTCACCGGGTGGGTCTGCTCCACGGTCACCGTGTCGCCCAGGCGGTAGCGCCACAAGCCGTTGCAGGCGGTGATGACCAGCTCGTAGGTCTGCCCGGCCTCCACCTCCCACACGGGGAGGGTGCGCGGCTGCTCGCTTTCCACCTCGGCTAGTGGAATGAACTCATAGAACACGCCAGCGTCGAGCAGCAGGAGCATGGCCTCGCTGCCCCAGTCGCTTTGCACGGCAAAGAACCCTTCGCTGGCGTTGTAGGTGTCGAGGAAGTGCATCCGGCTCATGTCGCACAGGCTCTCGTACTGGCTGCGATAGGCTCCGAAATCAATACCGCCGTGGAAAAACACCTCCAGATTGGGCCACACCTCGTGCAGGCACGCCGCACCCTTGCGGCGCAGTACCGCCTTGATGAGTGTGAGGAACCACGAGGGAACGCCGCTCAAGTTGGTGACGTTGGCATCCATGCAGCCCTCGACAAGCATGGGCAGTTTCTTGCTCCAGTCGGCCAGGAGTGCCACACGCTTGCTGGGAATGCGGAACAGGTTGGCCATCGGGTTCATATACTCGATGAGCGTGGCGCTCAGGTCGCCCACGCGCACGCCGCGAGGCAGTTGCAATTCAGTGGCGAAACTGCCGCCCAAAATCAGCCCCTTGCCGCTGAAAATGCGTGTGGCCGGATTCAGGTTCATGTAGTGCGACATCACATCGCTGGCGCCCTGGTAGTGGTTGCGCCTCAACGAGTCGGTGGTGACGGGGATGTACTTGCTCTTGCCGCCAGTGGTGCCCGACGACTGCGCGAAGTTCATCGTGCGTCCGGGCCACAACACGTCGCGCTCGCCGTTAATCATGCGCATCACCTGCGTGCGGATGTCCTCGTAGCGGCACAGCGGCACGCGGGCGGCAAACTCGCGGTAGGTGCGCACGGTCGAGAAGTCGTGCCGCCGGCCCACCTTGGTGAGCGCCGCTTTCTCCACCAGCCACACCAATTCGCCCTGCTGAACAGCGTCGGCATGGTCGATGTAGCGCACCTGCTGCGGCAGGCGGCTCAAAAAGTGGTGGCGGGCAAACGGCGTGAAGTCCATTTCAGTTGACCATTATGATTAAATTCAAGTATTGCAAGTAGTTTTGCGTTAGTTTCCCTCTATGGGAGCATGACTACCAAACGATTGCCTTGCTGCTTATCACTTTCCTACCGATAATGCCAACCGTAACCCAATATAATCGGCTGTTGTGGCGGGCTGGCTACCGTTGCGGTTCGACACACGGCAATAGCGGGCCGTTGTTCGCCAGTTGCCGCCGCGCCACTGGCGGTTGGTGCCACTCTCTGGACCCGTGGGGTTGGTTTGCGGCGCACTGGTGTAACTATTGGCATAATCCGAACACCACTCACTCACGTTGCCACTCATGTCGAAGAGCCCCAGCTCGTTGGCAACCTTGGTGGACACTGGGCGCGGTGCGTCACCGCTATTGCCCACATACCAAGCCACCTCGCATATGTTGTCGCTGCCTGCGTATTTGCGCCCCTGGCTTTTATTGCCACCTCTTGCGGCATATTCCCATTCGGCCTCGGTGAGTAATCGGAACTGGTGACCAGTGAGCACGCTCAAGCGGGCGAGAAATTCTTGACAGTTGTTCCAACTGACGTTTTCCACAGGTTTGTCAGCGCCCACATGGGTGCTGGGATTGCTGCCCATCACCGCCTGCCACAGGGCCTGGGTGACCTCGGTTTGCCCAATAGCGAAGCCGCTTAGCGTCACCTCATGCGCGGGCAGTTCATCGGGCCATGGGTCGGTGTCGCCCTGCTCGGCAGTGGCTCCCATGGAGAACGTGCCACCATCCACATGAATCATGCGGAATGTCGCGCCGTTAACCGTGTAGGTCGTTATGCTGGTTGGGGCGGGAGGCGTGTCGTCACCAAAGAGGATGGCATTGACGAGCTGGTTCAGGTCTTCAACATCCACGTTGCCACTGCCATTCAGGTCGCACCGCGTCACGGTGCCTGGCTCATGAATCAGGTCGAGCACCACGTTGATGAGGATGTTCAGGTCTTCCACATCGGTGCAGCCATCACCGTTCACATCGCCCAATGGAACGTTGGTCACGGTCACCAAGCACGAGGCCGACAGGTTGGAGCCGTCGGTGGTGGTGGCGGTGATTATCGCACTGCCAGGCGTGAGTGCATGCACGCGGCCTTTGTCGGAGCCAATACTTTCGATAGTGGCCACAGCAGGGTTGCTCGAAGTCCAAATCGTCCGATTGACCACCGATTCCGAAGGCGTGAACACAGCTGTCAGCTCGCTTGTTGAGGCTATGTCCAACGTGAGCGAAGCCTGATTGAGCGTTATCGCTTGAATGGCTCCGCCGTACTTTTCAATATGCTGGAACAAGGTCCAGCCCGAGACCCATTCGTAAAGCGACTGGTCATCGTAACGGTCAGAATAATCGGCGCCAAATGGGATGTGCAGCACGGCATCGCTATAGGTTTCCTCGTCGAAGGCCGACCAGCCCCGGCCATGGTCACCCAGCGTGTTGATGGTGCATGGGGCGTGATTGGCCGGCGAATAGATGTGGCGCAACCCCGTGGCCTCGAAGCTTTTCTCTTTCGTCTCCTGTATTGTGGCGGGCAGGAAAAGGCAACCAATAGGTGAATAGGCAAACGCCGACTCCGTGATGGTGATGATGTTGGCTGGAATGTACACCGTGTCGGATAGGTGCTCACAGTGGCTGAATGCCCATCGGGGTATTTCGGTCATGACTTCGTTTATCGGCAGGCTGCTGATGCCTGTGCCGGCAAAGGTGAAAGTTCCCAGGTTTGTCACACTTTCGGGCATCACCACCTGGGTTAGGTTGGTGCAATTATGGAAAGTGCAATTCAGCCGCGTCACATCGTCGGGTATCACCACCGAGGTCAGTTCCTGATTGTTCACATAGAGGTGATGGGCATATTCTGTGGGATTGCCTGTGGATGAGGGGGTTTCATCCTCCCAGAACCAGTTTCCCGACCCAATCATGAAATAGCCTTTGAAATCAATACGGCACCACGCATCCACATCACTGATATGCACCGCTGTTAAATCGTTGCAGTCTTGGAAAGCCGAGCAGCCGATGCAGGTTATTGAGGGTGGAATCTCCACACTCGTGATATTCGTGAAGGCAAAGGCAAGGTCACCAATACCCGTCACTTTGTATTGTGTACCCTGATGGTTCACACAGGAGGGAATGACCAGCGTGGAACCTAAGTCGGGGTAGTTGATGCCAGTTGGAACGGTGCCCAAATAGTTTTCGCCATCTACCACCCACATTCCCGTGTAGAAACCAAAGTGTTCATCGTCGTCAGGCTCTTGGTAAAGCCCCAAACCGATGGCCACCGTGCTGGTAAGTTCCACTGTTTGGTCATCGAGTTTGTTGTAGGCCAACCCGTCCTCCATAAAGTCGTAGGCATTGGCCGTGAGGTAACCCAACAGGCAGAGTGCAGCAGCCGTCCAACGGCGATTATGTGTGTGATTAGACATTGGTAATGAGCAAATTAGTGATAAGCAAAAAGTGGGGGTATTTTCATCATTTAATCCAGCGCATGATCTCCTTGAAGCTGGTCTTCTTGCCGTAGAGCAGTATTCCAGTGCGGTAGATGCGTGCGGCCACCCAGACCATGGCGGCTGCGGTGGCGAAGAGCGCCGCGATGCTGAGTGCGAGTTGCCAGAAAGGCACATCGTAGGGCAACCGCACCATCATCACAATGGGCGAGGTGAACGGAATGATGGAGCACCACACGGCCATGGGGCCGTTGGGATTCTCGATGCACGCCATGCCGGCATAGAGGGCCACCACCATAATCAAGATGATGGGTGTGGTGAACTGCGAGGCATCGCTGGCTTGGTCCACTGCCGAGCCAAATGCCGCAAACAGAGCCGCATACAGGAGGTACCCACCTATGAAGTACAGCACAAAGCAGCTGAAAATTTGGCCATAGTTCACGCTCATCACCGCCTTGAGCACAGCGGCGATGTCGAAGCCGCTGCCTTGAGCCTCGGCCATAGCCTCGGCGGGCAAGTTGGGCGATGTGGCCAGCAGGTTCACGCCCAGCACCGATCCGGTCGCCATGGTGATAATGGCCATCACCACGGTCCATACGGCCAGCTGTGTGAGCCCCACCAGGGCCACGCCAATGATTTTGCCCATCATCAGCTGGAACGGCTTGCAGCTGCTCACAATCACCTCCACGATGCGGTTGGTTTTCTCCTCAATCACGCCGTTCATGATCATTGCGCCGCACATGAGCACAAACATATAGGTGAGCAGTGCGAGCACCAGGCCGATGACCATGGCAATCTCTGACGATGTCTCGGTCTCGCTGCCGTCGTTGCCCCATTTCACGCTTTTCACTTCCACGTCAACGTTTGCCTCGTCGATCATGCGTTGCAGGTTGGGCACGCCGTAGGCCGCGATGTGCGCCTGGGTGATGGTGTCGCTCAGCGAGCGGGCAATGTGTTCCTTGAGTGTGATGTTCACGGTGTTCTCGCTGTAGATGGTCACCAGGCCGGTGCTGTCTACATCGTGCGGAATCACCACCACGGCGGCCAGGCTGCCCTGTGCCTTGTCGTAGAACGCCCGCGGGTCGCCCACCGTGTCGCCCCGCAGGGGCACGAACTCAAACAGGTTGGTGGCCTCGATGGCCTGGCCGTAGCGGCCGGTCTCATCAATCACCGCCACCTGCTCGACATCGCTCCCGGCATCGTTCAGATAGCCAATCAGCAGGGGCACAGCGATAATCACAATCATCAGCACCGGCATCAGAATCGTCATCACGATGAACGACTTGCTGCTCACCGTCGACATATACTCGCGGGCTATAATCAGTCTCAATTTTTCCATAATCATGTGTGTGGGTTAGATGGGGAACAATTGGGGTAATAGGGGTTGCCTACCCTTTGACGGTTTCCACAAAGATTTCGTGCATCGAGGGCAGCACCTCGTGGAAGCCGGTGAGCTGGTTGTGCTCGTTGAGCCAGGCAATGGCATCGCGCATGGCTACGCCATCGCACAAGCGCACGAGTGTCTCGCGGCTGCCCGGCGGTGGCGGCATGAGCGTGAACAGCTGGTCGTTAGTTTCCAGCTTGCAGCCCGGAACGAGGTCCACGGCGATGATGTTCTTCTTGTGCTGCTGGCGGATTTCGTCCACGCGCCCCTCGAGCACCACCTGCGAGTGGTTGATGAGCGTGATGCGCTCGCACACCGCCTCCACGCTCTCCATATTGTGGGTCGAGAACAAGATGGTGCTGCCCTGCTCGTTCAAGCGCAATATCTCGGCCTTGAGTTGGTCGGCGTTCACCGGGTCGAAACCCGAGAACGGCTCGTCGAAGATGAGCAGCCGGGGGTGGTGAATCACGGTGGCAATGAACTGCACCTTTTGCTGCATGCCCTTGGAGAGTGCCTCGAGTTTCTTGTTGCGCCACTCGCCCAGGTCGAAGCGTTCGAGCCACTCCAGCATCTCGCGCTGCGCGTCGGCTTTGGCCATGCCCTTGAGCCGCGCCAGATATACAATCTGGTCGCCCACTTTCATTTTCTTGTACAAGCCGCGCTCTTCGGGCAGGTAACCGATGTTGCGCACGTCGTCTTCAACAATCGGATGCCCGTCCAGGGTCACCGTGCCGCTGTCGGGGCGGGTGATCAGGTTGATGATGCGGATGAGCGAGGTCTTGCCGGCACCGTTGGGTCCCAGCAGGCCGTAGATGCACCCCTGGGGAACATCTACACTCACATGATTGAGTGCCAAGTGGCCGTCGTACTGCTTGACCACGTCGCGCACTTCGATGAAATTGTCCATATCTGTTTTAGTATACCAATAAACAAGTGTTTAGCTGTAAGCCATGAGCCACAAGACCGTAGTGCAACGCAACTGCGCGTGGTTTTACTCAAATGATGCATCATTCATCTTGGTTCTTGGCTTCGGGTTCTCATGCTCTCTTTGACGTAAAAAGCCATTGCAAAATTACATCAATTGTGCCACAAAACCAAAAAAGAGCCGAAAAACTTACGTGGAAGGCCTGTGCGCTGTGGTCTGGTGAACAAAAAACCACCATCAGCCAGGTTTTTTTTACGACACATTGGCTGGTGGTGGTTTCGGTGTGTTGGTGGAGCAAAGCCGTTACTGACCCATCTCCTCGAAGGTCTTCTTGATAATGGCGATGGCCTCCATGATTTCGTCCTTGTTGATGCACAACGGCGGGGCGAAACGAATGATGTGGTCGTGTGTGGGCTTGGCCAGCAGTCCGTTGTCGCGCAGCTTGAGGCAGATGTCCCAGGCCTTCTTGTCGCCGATGGGCTTGGTGACGATGGCGTTGAGCAGTCCGCGGCCGCGCACCTCGACGATGAACGGCGAGTTGATTTTGCGGATTTCCTCGCGGAAAATCTTTCCCATCTCCTCGGCGTTCTCGGTGAGGTGCTCGTCCTTGACCACCTTCAGGGCCTCGACGGCCACGCGGGCGGCCAGCGGGAAGCCGCCAAAGGTGGAACCGTGCTCGCCTGGCTTGATGTTGAGCATGATGTCGTCGTCGGCCAGGCAGGCGCTCACGGGCAGCACGCCGCCGCCCAGGGCCTTGCCCAGAATCACGATGTCGGGGCGGATGCCGTCGTGCATGCTGCACAGCATCTTGCCCGTGCGGGCGATGCCCGTCTGCACCTCGTCGGCGATAAAGAGCACGTTGTGGGCATGGCACAGGTCGAAGCACTTCTTCAGGTAGCCGTCGTCGGGCACAAACACGCCGGCCTCGCCCTGGATGGGTTCGGCGATAAAGGCGCACACCTCGTCGCCATATTTGTTCAGTGCCTCCTCAAGGGCTTTGGGGTCGTTGTAGGGGATGCGGATGAAGCCCGGGGTGAGTGGGCCGTAGTCGGCATATGAGCTGGGGTCGTCGCTCATGGTGATTACCGTCACCGTGCGGCCATGGAAGTTGCCGCTGCAGCAAATGATTTTGATTTTGTCGTTGGGAATGCCTTTCTTCACGGCTCCCCAGCGGCGGGCAAGCTTCAGGGCGGTTTCCACGCCCTCGGCACCGGTGTTCATCGGCAGCACCTTGTCGTAGCCGAAATAGTTGTGAATGTATTCCTCATACTCGCACAGCGCGTCGTTGTAGAAAGCGCGCGACGTCAGGCACAGCACATCGGCCTGGTCTTTCAGAGCCTTGACGATGCGAGGGTGGCAGTGACCCTGGTTCACAGCCGAGTAGCTCGACAAGAAGTCGAAATACTTCTTTCCCTCGACATCCCACACATAGATGCCTTGGCCCTTGTGGAGCACCACAGGCAGCGGGTGGTAGTTGTGTGCGCCATAACGGGCCTCCAGGTCCATGCAGCGCTGACTCTTGCTCATGTTGCAGTTTGTTTCCAGTTGTTGTTTAATATTAAAGGTATAATTAGTGACGGGCAAAATTACTTATTTCCGCCGAAATCGGCAAGGGGTTTGCATAATTTAACCCGAATCGCTCGTGGGTAATGGGGCCATTGGCCTGATGACAGGGCCGGAGATACATCCGTCAATGAGCAAGCGCAAGCCAAGAATTGCCCCGGGGCGGCATCATGTTGACCATGAACCACGGCTTCGAGGTGTAAGCGGATAAACTGGCGCACTCCTCTTGAGCTGATTAGTCATTCATCATCCAGTCGTCGATGGTGCGAGTGTCGGGGCAGATGTTGATGGCCAGCAGCCTCACGGGGCGGCCGTCGTGGCTGTACTTGGCGGCATATTGCTTGCTCACGAGCTGCTCCATGGCCTCGGCGGCGGTGCGTCCGTGCTTGAGCTCGACGACGTAAATGGCCGTGGGCATGCGCAGCACGATGTCGATGCGCCCGTCGCTGGTGCGTTCCTCGGCGCTCACGTCGGCCCCCTGGGCCACCAGCATGGTGTAGAGCAGTGCCTGGTAGTGCTTCTCGGTGGGCGAGGCTATGTCGTAGGGAATCGAGCGGTAGAAGTCGGTGAGCACCGCCATGAACGCGGCCACGTCGCCCGTGGCTTTCAAGTCGAGGTAGGCGCGGCGCACATAGTTGCGCTCCGTGCTGTGGGGCAGCAGATAGCGCACCAGCCCCTTGCTCAGGCCCCGCCGCACCTCCTGGTTGGGGATGTCCAGGGTGAAGCTCTCATCCTCCGGGTCATAGTCCTTGATGGTGAGGTAGCCGCTCTGATAGAGCAACGGCACCAGGTCCACGAGGCTGTCGGTGGGCGTGTCGAAGCTGTCGCGATCGGTCACCACGCGCTCCATGTCGGGCAGCTCCATGCCGTGCTGGCGCAGCAGGTCGATGATCCAGCTCGACATTCCGCTCTCGAACCAGTAGGCCTCCAGCTCCTTGTATTGGAACACCTTCACCAGGCTGAACGGGTTGTAGACATCGGCGGTCATCGCCCGGCTGAAGTGGTATCCGTCGTAGTTGCGCCGCAGGGTGTCGAGCATCTGCCCGGGCGTGCAGTTGTGGTGGCGGGCCAGCGCCTCGACGCCGGGGCGCATCTGGGTGGCGATTTCCTCGCCGGTGATGCCGCACAGCGCCTCGTACTCGGGCAACATGCTGATGTTCATCAGGTTGTTCAGCTCGCTGAAGATGCTCATTTGTGCAAACTTGGTGATGCCGGTGAGCAGTACGAAGCGCAGCCGGGCGGCCTGGGCCTTGAGCGGGTTGTAGACACCGCGCATGATGTTGCGAATCTCCCTCAGCCGCACCTCGTCGGTGAGGCTGTCGAGCATGGGCGCGTCGTACTCGTCGACGAGCACCACCACCGTGTGCTGTGTCTTGTTGTGCGCGGCAATGATGATGTTGGTCAGTCGGGTGCCATAACTGTCGTTGTCGGCTGGTTGCACGCCAAATTCCCTCTCGTAATATCCGAGCAGATTGCGCAGCATCGAGTGCAGGTTGTCGATGTTGCTGTATTTTCCACCGCTCATGTCGAGGCGCAGCACGGGGTGCGGTGTCCAGTCGCGCTCTAAGCTGTCGATGGCCAGCCCCCGGAACAGCTCGCGGCGTCCCTGGAAGTAGGCCTCGATGGTCGACAGCAGCAGCGACTTGCCGAACCGCCGCGGACGGCTCAGGAAGTAGTACTTGCCTTGGGTGACAAGGCGGTGGATTGTCGCCGTCTTGTCGGCGTAGAACATTCCCATCTCACGCAGGCTGGGAAAGTCCTGCTCTCCAACGGGGTATATAATTTCGTCCATGGATTCTCGTTATTATCGGACTGCAAATATAATGAATAGTTATTAAACTATAATATGTAATCAAAAACCCCCCTACACTACACACGGTGGTCACACTCGGTATTCGGCTTGTGTCAGCCGCAGTTCTTGAAGATGAGAATGGCCATGCTGATGATGAGAAACCACATCAGGCAGCCGCTGCAATTAAAAGTGAACATCTTGTTGGAGTTCGGGGCATCGTTGGTTTGTGGCTCGTTGTCGCTGTCGTTCATCTGTGTGATGCGCACGCCGGGCAGCTCGTTGCGGTGCGGAATCAAGATGGTGCGCGGCGCACCGTTTTGGTGCGGCCCCACCACGCCGGCCTGCTCCAGCTGGGCCAGGATAGCCTGGGCGCGCTCAATCGGTATACTGAAGCGGTCGCGCAGCATCACCGGCGTGATGGCGTTGCACTCGGCCAGAAACTTGATGGCCTCGCCCATTAGTGGGTCGATGGCTCCGGGCGAGGCGGGCATGGGCTGCTCGGCGACTTCGGGCGGTGGCAGCGGGGGAGTCACCGGCGGGACTTTGGGGGAGCTGGATTCCTGAGCTGCGGGTTGCTGGCCGGGCGACAGCTCCAGCGTGCCGTCGGCAAGCGGCACATAGGCATAATTGCCCACAATCTGCAGCCGTGTCAGACACTGTGGACACACCGTGAAATAGTCCGAGGCTATCAGCGCCTCAGTGCTCAACTCAATCGTTTTGCCGCATTTCGGACACGTGTATTTCATTGCATGGGGGGTAGATGGTTTTCAAACCACAAAGGTAAGTCTTTTTTGCCGTTCAAGCATCATTCAGGCCAAGAAATTACTCATCAACGAAAAATTGTTGCCCTTTATTGCGCATATTCTCAAATATTATGTGTAACTTTGGAAAATTTTAACGCCCGCTTTTGGCAAATGGCTGATAATCAAAGCGAGATGTAGGCTGTCGCCGGTGTTGCAACGGCGTTGTGGCCAAGTTGTGGCCAAAAAGCGAGAGCGACCGAGAACTAAAACTAAAACCTAATAACCTCTATGAGACTGAAACTTTTTATTCTGTTGTGGCTTCTGGCGTGCATGCCTGCGCTTGCGCAGCACACGGGGTTGCGCGGTGTGTTGGTGGATGCCAAGACAAACGCTCCCGTAGCCGGGGCAATTGTCATCCTTGATGGCCAGGGCACCACTGTGACCAGTGGTCCCGAGGGCGATTTCCTGATTACCGAGGCCCGGCCAGGCAGCGATGTGCTGCTGGTGCTGACATACGGCTACAAGGACCTGTCGCGTTCGGTGACAATCACCGCCGGCGTGGTCGACGACCTGGGTACCCTGCGCGTGGAACCCTCGTATGTGGGCACCCAGGACCTGCAGGATTTCAACACCGAGCAGGCACTGACCGAGGCGCAGCTCGAGGACGAGGAGGGCAACAGTCAGGCTGTGGGCCTGCTCATGGGCACCAGCGACAACCCATTCTACCAGGCGGCGAGCTACCGTTTCAGCGTGATGCGGTTTCGCATTCGCGGCTACAACAACGAGTATTCCAACACATCAATTAACGGCATAAACTTCAACGATGCCGTGCGCGGACGGTTCAACTACTCGATGACGGGCGGATTGAATCAGGCGTTTCGCAACAAGGCCATCGCCATGGGGCTTGAGGCGGCCAGTTTCGACTTTGGCAACATTGGCGGAACCACCAACATCAGCACCTATGCCAAGGACTTCGCCCCTGGCCTGCGCGCCAGTGTGGCCTACACCAACGGCAACTACCAGTGGCGCGGCATGGTCACCTACAGCACCGGCGTGATGAACAACGGCTGGGCGCTGGCCGGCAGCGCCGTGGTGCGATATGCCGGCGAGGGCATTATCCCGGGCTCGTTCTACAACAGTGTGGGATACTTCCTCTCGGCACAAAAGACGTTCAACCCACACCACAGCTTGAACATCACCACCTTTGGCGCGCCCACGCGCCGGGCCAGTAACACCGCCGTAGTGCAGGAAGCCTACGACCTGGCAGGAACCAACCTCTACAACCCCAACTGGGGCTGGCAGGATGGCAGGAAACGCAATGCCCGTGTGGTGGAGGCTTTCGACCCCACTATTTTGGTGAACTGGATTTGGAAACCCGATATGCACACCACACTCAACACCGGTGCGGCGTTCCACAAGTCGTTCTACGCATCGAGTGCCCTGAACTGGAACGATGCACCCGACCCACGGCCAGACTACTACCGCTACCTGCCCAGTTACTTTGGTGACACACCGGGATACGCGGTCTACTACGACCTATGGACAGGCGGCGACGACATCCGGCAAATCAACTGGGACCGTCTTTACCAGGTCAACCAGCTCAACAACTACGAGGCCGACCAGCGCGGCACCGAGCGTGGCGCAACCTACATGCTCGGCAACCGCCACAGCAACCAGGCCAGCTGGGCGCTGGGCACCAACCTTAACAAGCGCCTCACCGACGTGACCACGCTGCAAGGCGGCGTGAGCGCCAACTTCACCCGCTCGTCCTACTACCAGACGGTGAAAGACCTGCTGGGCGGACGCTTCTGGACCGACGTGGACCAGTATGCCGAGCGCGACTTCCCCGACAATGCGCAGATGGCACAAAACGACTTGAACAACCCCAACCGCCGCGTGGTGGAGGGAGACCGATTTGGCTATGACTACAACATCGATTCCTGGCAGGGACGAATCTGGAAACAGATGGTGTTCACCACCGCTCGCTGGGACGTGACCTACGCACTACAAGCCACCTATACTCGCTTCCAGCGAGATGGCAAGATGCGCAACGGACGCGCCCCCGAGAACTCCTATGGCCGTGGCCTCAAGCATGAGTTTGTCAATGCCGCCTTCAAGGCCGGCGCCACCTACAAGCTCGACGGACGCAACAACTTTGTGGCACACATTTACTACGGCACGCACGCGCCGCTGCCTACCAATGCCTACATCTCGCCGCGCACCAAGGACGACGTGATTGCCGACCTGCACAGCGAGGCCATCTGGAGCGGCGACTTGAGCTACAACTGGAACTACCGCCGCTTCAAAGGCTCGCTCACCGGCTTCTATACCGACCAACGCGGAGCCACCGAGCGCACAGGATACTACGATGACCAGTACAAGACGTTCATGAACTACGCGCTCACCGGCGTGCACAAGGTGTACAAGGGCTTGGAACTGGGCTTGAGCTACAAACTCACACCGAGCATCACCCTGAGCGGAGCCGCCACGTTCTCACGTTACCAGTACAAGAACCGCCCCACCGGCACCCGCAGCTATGAGAACGGCACCCAGGAAGACATCACCACCACCGTCTACCTGAAGAACTACTATGTGAGCGGCACCCCACAGGAAGCCTACTCGGCAGCCATCAACTGGGCAGCGCCAAAGAACTGGTATTTCGAGCTGAGCGGCACCTGGTTGGGTAAGGCCTACATCGATATGTCGCCCATCCGACACGAGGTAATCCCCACGCTTTACACGCAAGCCAGCAGCGAAGAACACCTGCTGGGCATGGCGCGTTACCTTGCCGACCAGGAGAAACTCAACGACGCATTCACACTCGATGCCAGCATCGGACACGTGATTTACATCAAGCGCCGGTACTCGGTCAATATCAACCTGAACCTGAACAACATCCTCAACAACACCAAGATCATGACCGGAGGTTATCAGCAGGGACGACAAACCTACAACAGCAAGACCGGTGAATT
Source organism: Muribaculaceae bacterium (assembly GCA_017443765.1). Taxonomy (GTDB): domain Bacteria; phylum Bacteroidota; class Bacteroidia; order Bacteroidales; family Muribaculaceae; genus Sodaliphilus. The sequence continues at coordinate 27,343 of JAFSYB010000032.1, forward strand.
TGACTTTGGCACCTTTGCCTCGGGCAAGTATCCCAACAAGTACTACTACGCCCAGGGGTTCAAGCTGTTCCTGAACTTGGGATTCCGGTTCTGACCACACCCCATCAAAAACACGATTACAAGAAACATAAACAAAACAAGATAAACGACTATGAAACGTATCAATCAATTTGTATGGCTCATGCTGATGGCTGTGCTCGCCGTGGGTTGCAACGATGACTTCGATGTGCCGCCTCTTGTGATGCCCCAAGCCACGCACACGCCCAACATGACCATCGCCGACTTCAAGGCACAATACTGGAACGACGCCCGCAACTTTTGCGACACCGTCAAGGAAGACGTGGTCATCCACGGATATGTGAGCGCCAACGATGAAACGGGAAACATCTACAAGTACCTCTTCATTCAGGATGAGACCGGCGGCATCGGCCTCTCGGTCGACGCCAGCTCCACCTACACCACCTACCGCGTGGGGCAGGAAGTGGTCATCAACATGAAAGACCGCTGGATTGGCAAGTACAACGGTCAGTACCTCATCGGCCAGCCCGAGTGGTATGCCGCTCAAAGTGTGTGGGAGGCCGGGCGCATGCCGCTCGAAACCCTCAAGGAGTTTGTGGAGCTTAACGGTCTGCCGAAATACGAACAAGTGTTGCCCGTTGTGACGCGCATTGCCGATGTAGTGGGACACAGCGACCGCGAAACACAACTTAAATATCAAGGCCAACTCGTGAAATTCCAAAACGTGAAATGGGATGCCGCCGACGGCGTGACACCGTTTGCCACTGCCGATGCTACTACCAACCGCACCCTGACCGATGGCGAAGGCCACTCTATCACCGTGGCCAACAGCAACTATGCCGACTTCCGCGCCGAACCGCTGCCACTTGGCACTGGCGACGTGGTGGGTGTCCTGCAAATGACTGGCTCCGACCAGTGGAAGCTCGTCATCCGCTACCTTGCCGACTGCATCGGATTTGAGAACAGCACCAAGGGCACTATCAATGACCCCTACACTGTGGCCGAGGCCATCGAGCGTGTGAACACTGGACGCAGCGGCTGGATGACTGGCTATGTGGTTGGCGCTGTGGCTCCCGAAGTCACCGAGGTCACCTCCAACAGCGACATCGAGTGGAAGGCTCCCACCACGCTGGCCAACACCCTGGTGGTGGCCGACAACGCGGACGTGACCGACTTCACCCAATGCGTGATGATTGAGCTGCCGCAGGGTTCCAAGCTGCGCGAGCAGGCCAACCTGCACGACAACGTGGAGGTGTACAAGACACAAATTTGGCTCCAGGGTGAATTTGCCACCGTGATGGGCATGAACGGCATCAAAGGCAACACGGGTTCCACCGGTGAGTTCCGCCTCTCGGTGGCCACTGGTGGCTTGACCACGCTCAACGAGAACTTCGAGGGCAAGGCCATACCCAGCGATTGGGGCAACAAGCAAATCCAGGGCGACAAGGCTTGGTACACACCCAGTTTCGACAACAACTACTATGCCGCCATGACTGGCTACCGGGGCAATGCGCCATTCGAGTCGTGGCTCATCACTCCCGCTCTCGACATCAAGAAGGCCGAGAACAAGATTCTTACTTTCCGCACACAGGTCAACGGCTATGGCAGCACAACCACCAAGTTTGAGGTCTATGTGCTCTCGACCGACGACCCCACTGTGGCCACGCGTGTGAAGCTCAACCCCGTGCTGGCCACGCCTGTGGCCAGCGGATACTCCAGCTGGGCCGAAAGTGGAAACATCGACCTCAGTGCCTTCGATGGCACCTATTACATTGGTTTCGTCTACAGTGCCACCGCCGATGCCAACTACGCCACCTGGTGTCTCGATGATGTGAAGTTCAACGTGGCCGGCGGCAGCGACCCGAATCCCAATCCCGAACCCGGCGACCTGCCCGACAACCGCGCCGACTTCGAGACCATGAACGGCGGCTCGCCCAAGAGTTCTTACGGCTCGTTCACCAGCACGCTGGGCTGGACGGCCACTAACTGCAATTTGCTCATTGGCGGCACCGATGACAACAACCCCACCTTCAAGTTCATTGGACTGATGCCCGGCAGCACCACCAACTATGCAATGGCAGTGACCATCAACGGCCACACCGAGAAAGTGGGCACCATTGTCTCGCCTGTCATCTCCACGGGAATGACCAAACTGCGCTTCGATTACGGCATTGCCTACACCGACACCAAAATCGCGTTCCGTGTCGAGGTCAACAAACCCGATGGCAGCACGGCCTGGACCAAGGACGTCACCCTCGACAATCCCGAGAAGTTCAAAGTCTACAACTTCGAGGAAAGCGTCGACGTGACGGGTGAGTTCACCATTAAAATCACCAATCTCTGCCCCAGCCAAACCGCCGGCAACAAGGATCGCGTGAGCATCTGGAACCTCAACTGGGACAAAAAGTGATGGCCGACTGCCCATGATGGGGGCATAAGCGCAAAAGGACAAAAGAATTTAGGCAGGTTCAGTAATTTGGTCGATGCACCAAGCTTGTCAAATCCTTTTGTCCTTTTGCCCGTTTATGTTTCCTCAGTTCTCTACGTATTTTGAAGAAATAACATGCGAATAACTGCTCCGTTGCGCAAACTGGCCAGTGGCTGGCGGCGATTCAAGCATTGGTACAAAGGGCTGTACCGCGGTCGCCCCTGGTACATCAAGGTGCTGTCGGCCCTTGCCACGCTGGTGGTCACGTTCATCCTCTATCTCGTGGCCGTCGACATCAACTTCCTGTGGCTCTTCGGCAAGTCGCCCAGCACCTACCGCATCATGCACCCCGACACCGCCGAGGCCAGCTACATCTATAGTGCCGACGGGCAGCAGCTTGGCAAGTATTTCGACGAGAACCGCACCCCGGTGCCCTACGATTCCATCAACCCCGAGTTCTTCACCGTGCTCATCGACACCGAGGACGAGCGCTACTACAGCCATTGGGGCATCGACTTCGGCGGCCTGATGGCCGCCGTCAAGGATATGGTGCTTTATGGCCGCCCGCGTGGCGCCAGCACCATCACACAGCAATTGGTGAAGAATATGTTCCGCACACGCGTGGACTACAGCACCGGCTTGCTGGGCTACATCCCCGGCGTGAAAATGCTCATCATGAAGAGCAAGGAGTGGATTATCGCCACCAAGCTCGAAATGTTCTACGACAAGCGGCAAATCCTCGAGATGTATGCCAACACCGTGGATTTCGGCAGCAACGCCTATGGCATCAAGACGGCGGCCTCGACCTACTTTGCCACCACGCCGCAGCGGCTCACCGTGCAGGAGAGCGCCGTGCTCGTGGGACTGCTCAAGGCCACCAGCACCTACAACCCCCGCCTCAACCCCAAGAACAGTCTCAAGCGCCGCAATGTGGTGCTGCATAACATGGTCGAGCACGACCACCTCACGCAGCAGGCCTACGACTCCATTAGCGCGTTGCCCATCGACCTCCACTTCAATGCCGAGAGCGCCTTCGACGGCCAGGCACTCTATTTCCGCCAGGCCGTGGCTGCCGAGCTCGAGCAGTGGTGTCGCGACACCGGCCACGACCTCTATCGCGACGGACTGCGCGTCTATACCACCATCGACACGCGCATGCAACACTATGCCGAGCAGGCCGTGAGCGAGAAGATGCGCCTTGTGCAGCAGAATTTCAAGGCTCAGTGGGGCGACCGCGACTGCTGGCTCGACGACGAGGGCAAGCCCATTCCCAACTTCGTCGAGGACAAGGCGCGCAACACCGACGTTTATCGTAACCTGCTCGCGCGATTTCCCAACGACCTCGACTCGGTGAACCACTACATGAACGTGCCGCACCGCGTGCACCTGTTCGACTACGACAACGACACGCTCTACTGCGAGATGAGCTCGATGGACTCCATTCGCTATATGCTCCACTTCATGCACACAGGCTTTGTGGCCATGGACCCTGAGAACGGACACGTCAAGGCCTGGGTGGGCGATGTGGACTTCGGCACATGGAAATACGACAAGGTCACGGCCATGCACCAGCCGGGCAGCACGTTCAAGCTCTTTGTCTATTCCGCCGCCATGGCACACGGCCTCACGCCCTGTGTGCGCCGCACCGATTCCTATATCGACACCATGGTCTATGACCGTGTCAAAGGCGAGATGGTGCACTGGCGGCCCACCAATGCCAACGGGCGGTTCACGGGAGCGAGCATGACGCTGCGCTCGGCATTCGCGCAGAGTGTCAACAGCATCGCCGTGCGCGTGGGTGCCGAGGTGACCATTCCCATCGTGGCGCAGACCGCCCGCGACATGGGCATCCACAGCCCGCTCGACGAAACCCCGGCACTGGCACTGGGGGCCAGCGACGTGAACCTGCTGGAGCTGGTCAACGCCTACTGCACCGTGGCCAACGGCGGCATGGCGCACGAACCGGTGCTGGTCACCCGCATCCTCGACCACAACGGCGTGGAAATCTACCGCGCCGACACTGATGGGCACCGCGCGCTGCCCTATCGTGCAGCCTTCCTCATGCAGCAGATGCTCATGGCCGGGCGCACCGATGCCGGCGGCACATCGATGGCGCTCAACGGCTACCTCACCGGCCGGATGTGGGACACCGACTTTGGCGGCAAGACCGGCACCAGCAACCGCCATGCTGATGCCTGGTTCGTCGGTGTGTCGCCGCACCTCGTGTGCGGTGCCTGGGTTGGTGGCGAGTACCGGCAAATTCATTTCACCACCGGCGCCCTGGGTCAAGGCAGCAAGACCGCACTGCCCATCTGTGGTGCATTCTTCAACCGCGTGTTTACCGACCCGGCTTTCAACAAGCTGCACGGGCGATTCCCTATGCTCGAACCCGTAGACCCCGCGCAGTACAGCCAGTGCATCGACACTTACCAGCCCGACAGCCTCGACTGGTCAACCGACTCGCTCGACCTTGATTCCATCCCCACCGTACGCACCGACATCTATCCCGACAACGAAACCGACTCAACTGAAACAATGAGTAATTGAGGCGTTCTTCTCAAGAGGGCAGCATCAAGGAGTTTGGCCCACTTGTCAGCCTGTGCACCTGCGGCTGTCTCCCTTATCCCTGTTCGGTATCAATCGCCAGGGCGCATCGTTGTTGCAAATCTCGGAAAAGTCAATTATAAAAAGTGAGCGAAAAAAATGGCGGCAAAATTTGGTCAATTCAAAAAAAAGTTGAAAATTTGCATTTGTAAATTGGCCGAAAGAGTGTGTCTTATCTGCCAATATGGAATTTTATAAACTTCAAATAACTGAAAATCAATCGAATAAACTTTACTATTCATTTAAAATTAAGTGCGTATGAAAAAGCAATGTGTATTGTTGGCTGCGCTGGCAATTGCGTGTGGTGCGCCGGTGGGCATGACCTCGAGTCAGGCCCCCGTGGGCTTCACAGCAGTGGCGCAGAACAACAAAGTGACGGGCGTCGTGCGCGACGCCAACGGCGAGCCACTGATTGGCGCCACGGTGATGGTGAAGGGCACCAACCGCGGCACGGCCACCGACCTCGATGGCAAGTACAGTATCGCCGCCGCTCCGGGCAGCACGCTGGTGATTTCCTACATCGGCGCAAAGCCCATGGAGGTGCGCGTGAGCGGAGCCTCGATGGACGTGACGATGACCGACGCGGGCAACACGCTCGACGAGGTGGTGGTCACCGCTCTGGGTATCAAGAAGGATCGCAAGTCGCTCGGCTATGCCGTTGACGACCTCAAGGCCGAGGAGCTGATGCGCAACAAGAACACCAACGCCATCAACTCGCTGGCCGGCAAGATTGCCGGTGTGAACATCACCCAGTCGAGCGGTGCTGCCGGTTCGGGTGCACAAATCATCTTGCGCGGCGGAACGTCGCTGGCCGAGGGCCGTGACAACCAGCCGCTGTTCGTGGTCGATGGTGTGATTTACGACAACTCCACCAGTGTGGTGGGCAACTCGGCTTTCGACGGCATGACCAACAATGCCACCACAGCTGCCAACCGCGTGATGGACATCAACCCCGAGGATATCGAGAACATGAGCGTGCTCAAAGGCCCCGCTGCCGCAGCACTCTATGGCTCGCGTGCCTCGGCCGGTGTGGTGATTATCACCACCAAGAGCGGTAAGGCCGGACGTGCCGAGGTGAACTTTGGCACCTCGGTCACCACTTCGTGGGCTCACAAGCTCCCCAAGGTGCAGAACAAGTACCGCCACGGTTATCTGGAGGACCAGTATGATCCCACTACCAAGGCCTACACTGGTTACCGTTACAACAACTTTTCCTACAACGCGTGGGGAACCGAGGTTGGTGAAGACCCCACCTATGACAACATCAGCAATTTCTTCCAGAATGGAACAATTTGGGACACCAACCTGAGCGTGAGCGGCGGCACCGAGAACAACAAGTTCTTCCTGAGCGGCTCGTTCTACGACCAGGACGGTATTGTGCCCACCACGGGTTACAAGAAAGCCACCCTGCGTTTCAATGGTGAGCAGAAGTACAAAATCTTTACCTTCGGGGCTAACGCAGCCTACACGCAGGCTCGCACCACCAAGACCCTGACTGGTGCCGCACTCTACGGCTCCAGCGGCACGGGCGCCCTGTATGCCGTTTACAACTGGGCTCCCGACCAGGATATGCGCCACTACCTGAACGACGATGGCACGCGCTACCGCATGTTCGACACCCACTTCGACCCCGAAGATGAGCGAGAGAACCCCTACTGGCTGCTGAACAAGAACTCGCTCAAGGACAACACCGAGCGTTTCACTGGCAATTTCAACGTCAAGGCCGACCTCACCGACTGGTGGTGGGTGAGCTTCCGCATGGGTGTGGACTCCTACACAACCCAGAACCAGAACACCATTGCTCCGGGCGGAGCCATCAAGAAAGACTGGCAGAATGGTATGTACAGCGAGAACGAGTTGCGCTTCCGCTACCTGTCGACCAACCTGATGACCAACTTCAACAAGCAGTTTGGCGACTTCAACTTCAACCTGATGCTGGGTACGGCCACCGACAACACGCGTACGTGGACCAACTACCGCCGCGCATGGAATTTCATCATTCCTGAAAAATATATGTTCGACAACGCCGATGACAACAACCGCAAGTTCCAGAGCCACTGGTCGCGCAAGCGCCTGGTGGGTGTCTTCGGCGAGTTCCGCATGGACTGGCGCAATGCCATCTTCTTCACCGTCACCGGCCGTAACGACTGGGATTCGACGCTGCCCACCGACAACTGGAGCTACTTCTATCCCAGTGTGAGCGGTGCCGTCGCGTTCACCGAGCTGATGGGCGAGAGCCGTCCCGAGTGGCTCAACTTTGGCAAGGTGCGCGTCAGCTGGGCTCGCGTGGGTAAGGGCACCAACCCCTATGCCACCACCACCTCGCTGTGGCCCGTGGGACAGTTCATTGGCGGCCTCACCGGTAGCGGCAACTCCTGGGAGCAGGGCAACCCCTTGCTGCGTCCCGAGATGACCAACTCGACCGAGGTGGGTCTTGAGCTGCGCTTCCTCCAGAACCGAATGAAATTCGACATTGCCTACTACAACAACAAGACCACAGACCAGATTATCATCCCGCGCGTGGCGCAGTCCACGGGTTACATCCTCAAGGCTGTGAACGCCGGCACGGTGACCAACAAGGGTCTTGAGTTCTCAATCAGCGGCACCCCCATCCAGCGCGACGACTTCACCTGGGAGGTGGGTCTGAACGCTGCCGGCAACCGCGGCCGTGTGACCGACCTGCCCGATGGCATCGACTTCCTCTACCTCACCGATGTGCAGTATGGCAGTGCCAAGGCCGCTTCGGTGAACAACGGTACCTTTATGGCCATCATCGGCGACCGCTGGCTGCGCGTGAACAACCCCGACAGCGAGTACGACGGCTGGCTGATTCTTGACAATAACGGTATGCCGCAGAAAGATGGTGCCAAGGCCAGCTTCGAGGTCGGCAACCGCGAGCCCAAATTCACCGGTGGCCTCAACAACACGCTCTCCTGGCGCAACTGGACCTTCAACATGCTGTGGGAGTTCCGCGTGGGTGGCGATGTGTTCAACGGCACCAAGTATGTCATGAGCAATTCGGGTGTGAGCGAGTGGTCGCTCAACCGCAACGAGGCTCTCACCATTCAGGGTGTGCGCGCCAACGGCACCGATGCCAATGGCAACACCATCTATGTCCCGGTCGAGAACAACACCTTTGAGCCAGGCCATTCCTACGTAATCAGCGGCACCGAAATCAGCGGCGAGAACGTGATCAAGAACTACTACACCGGCTACTACAACTACGAGACGGCCAACTGGATTACCAAGGTCAACAGCCTGCGCCTGCGCACCATCTCGCTGAGCTACGCCCTGCCCAAGAGCCTGCTCGAGCGCACACGCGTGATCAAGGCTGCCTCGCTCACTGCCACGGCCAACAACCTGCTCCTGTTCACCAACTACGACGGTGATCCCGAAGTGGCTGCCAGCGGCTCGGGTGTGGGCGGCTCCAGCTCGGTGGGCATCGACTACTGCGGTGTACCCGCAACGGCCAGCTTCACCTTTGGCGTGAACTTGACTTTCTAATCAATGAACACTCACATTTTTAACACATTTAAGAAGATGAAAGTTTTCAATAAATTGATAATGGGCGTTGCTGCCATGGGCATGCTCTCGCTCATGTCCTGCAACGACTGGCTGGATGTGAACGAGAACCCCAACTCGCCCACCAACACCCAGACGGAGTACCAGACGCGTCTGCCCTGGTGCCAGTTCTACCTGAACAGTGCCTACCAGTTCGCTGGCAGCCGCTCGATTTATGCCTGCGGTTGGCTCACCCAAACGAGCCGCGTGAACCGCGATGGTTGCTCGGCACAGTGGGAACCCACAGCCTCGCTCACCACCACCGCCTATCAGTGGTTCTTTGTGGGCAGTGCCGCCAACTACCCCGACCTCTACCGTCAGGCCGAGGCTGCCGGTGCCTACCACTATATGGCCGCCGAGAAGTTTATGCACGCCTACGGCTACATGCTCATGACCGACTTGCATGGCGAGATGCCTTACACCGCGGCTCTGGGAGCCGTCGACAGCCCCTCCCCGGCCTATGACACCGGAAAGACCATCTTTTTGGGTTGTCTCAATGAGATTGATGAAGCCATCGAGTTGTTCCAAAAAACTCAGGAAGAGGGCGCCATGCCCCTCTCGGCTGGCGACAGCTGGGCAGGCGGTGACGTGAGCAAGTGGCTCAAAATGTGCTACCTGATGAAAGCTCGCTGGATTAACCACCTGAGCAAGAAAGCCAAGGGCAGCTACAAGGAGGGAAAGTATGACGAGGCCGAAATCCTCGCCTGCCTCGACAAGGCCCAGCAGAGCAACGCCGACAACGTGTGGATCAACCACAACGACAACGGCGGTGCCACCCACGATGTGCTGGGTTGGGACGAGCCCGTCGACTATGCACCCCTGTTCTCGGTTCAGGGTATGAACAACACCATCCGCGCCACCAAGCAGATGGTCGACAACCTGGAGAACTTCGCCGGCAGCGGCGTTGAGGATCCGCGCGCCGACAAGCTCCTGCCTTGGTGCCGCTCGCGCAAGAGCGCCGACAGCCCCGCCGAGCTCACCTGGAGCGCCGACGGCAAGTGGCGCCGCTCGCTGGGTGTGGATATGCACACCACCGTGCGCCAGCAGGGTGCTCCCTATGCCATGAGCTGGAACAACGCCACAAGCAGCTGGTACTGCAACACGACCAATACCGAGCGCCAGAACGACACCGTCTATGTTGTGTGGAAGAGTGGTGCGAAGGGCTACTATGCTACCGTGGACCTGCTCAACCGCTGGAACAAGAGCAACAACAACTCGGCAACCACGGCCATGTTCTACAACCGGCCGTCGAGCCCCGGCTATATCGCCATGTATCACGAGGCTTGCTTCATCCGCGCCGAGGTGCTCTTCAACCAGGGCAAGAAGGCCGAGGCCTATGACTGGTACAAGAAGGGCGTGCAGGCCAGCATCGAGGCCATGAACGCCAAGTGCAACACCTGGTGCACCGAAGATGCCAGCCTCGCCGACTGCCCGGCATTTGCTCCCATGGATCAGGCCAAAATTGACAATTTCCTTAACAATGGTATCGGCACCGCCGGTGACCTGACCCTGGGCAAAATCATGACCCAAAAGCAGATTGCTATGTTCTACAGTGGCGAGCTGTGGAACGATATGCGTCGCTACGACTACGACAGCAACATTTTCCTGAACTGGCAGATTCCGGCCGAGTACTACACCAACGCCGCTGCCCTGCGCGCTATTCCGCAAGGGAAGATGTGGCGCCGCTGGGCACAGTGCTCGCACGAGCAGAACTATAACGTGACGCAGTTGCAGGCCATAGGCTCGCAGGTGCCCGGTGCCGTCATGCAGGATGGCGACGGAAACCCCGTCACTTGGTTCAAGCACGATGCCGTGTGGTCCATCCCCGTGTGGTGGGACAGCACGCAGGAGTAACCACCAGCCTGTTGCCACCCAGCGGCATGAACGCTGAGTGAGCAGTCACATAATTCGGGCGACCCCATGTTTGCGGGGGCGCCCGAATTGTTTTGGGTAGCAAACGCTTATTACTCAAATAATGCCATGATTTCCCGATTGTTTTGCATGGTTGCAATGCCATTGAACCCACCTTGTGGATAAGTGCCGGTGGCACGCTGCAAGGGGTAAAGGAATGTCAAAAAAGTTGGGGCGACACAAAAAAATAGTAAAAACGCACAGCGCTCTCGTTTTATTGTTGTAACTTTGTTGTTCGTTCAACAACACTAACCCGAAAAAAACGCATCACGATATGAACCGCATCACGACTCTGCTGCTCATTGCTGCGGCGACTTTGAGCCTCATTGCCGCTCCGCGCACCAAGAATAACATTCTCACCATCAAGGAAAGCATCACCGATAACGACATCGTGTTTCCCGAAAGCTTCGAGACCAACACACACGAGCTGATGAAAAATTGGTATTTGCAGAACTACACCGTGCTTGATGCCGAGGTCGAGAACCGCGATGCTGGCGAGGTGAGCGATGCCGAGTACATCAAGCGCCTGCAGGCAATGCCCACGATTATCGAGATGCCTTATAATCAGATAGTGCGCTCCTACATCGAGCGTTACATCAAACGCAACCGCACCCTGGTGGAGGAGATGCTGGGAATGAGCTTGTATTACATGCCCATCTTCGAGCAGGCGCTCGAGCGCGAGGGGTTGCCTTTGGAGCTGAAGTATCTGCCCGTGATTGAGTCGGCCCTCGACCCCAACGCCGTCTCACGCGCCGGAGCAGCCGGCCTCTGGCAGTTTATGGTGGGCACTGGCAAGGGACTGGGCCTGGAGGTGAACACGCTTGTCGACGAGCGGCGCGACCCCTACAAGTCGAGCGAGAAAGCTGCCGCATTCCTCAAGGACCTCTACAGCATCTACGGCGACTGGTCGCTGGCCATCGCCGCCTACAACTGCGGCCCGGGAAACGTGAACAAGGCTCTGCGACGTGCCGGAGGTGAAAACAAGGATTTTTGGGAAATCTATGAATACCTGCCACATGAAACCCGTGGTTATGTACCCGCTTTCATCGCCGCCAACTACGTGATGACCTATTTCAAGCACCACAACATCAGCGCGAGTCTGGCCAGCAAGCCGCTCATTACCGACACCGTGGGCATTACTCGACGTGTGCACTTCAACCAAATCTCGCAGGTGCTCAATATGCCTGTCGAGGAAATCCGTGCCCTGAACCCGCAATACCGCCACGATGTGATTCCCGGCTCCAACGAGCGTAGCTACACCCTTGTGCTGCCCTCGCGACAAGTGTACAGCTACATCATGAGCGAGGACTCGATTGCCGCCTACCGCCCCGACATTTACGCCCAGCGTGCCACTGTGGAGCCAGGCGGAGGCGGCGAGAGTGTGGAAACTGGCGGCAGCAGCTCCGAACCCAGGATTGAAACCCACAAGGTGCGCCGTGGCGAGACCTATTCAGGCATCGCCGCGCAATATGGCATGGACCTTGACGACCTGCTTGCCCTCAACGGCCTCACTGGCGGCAAGGCGCGCCGTGGCCAAACCCTCAAGGTGCAGAACCGCAAGGCACAGCGCGAAGCTGGCGAAGCCGACGGCGATGGCATACGCGTGGTGCAGCACGATGAGAATGGCAACGAACTTGCCCAATCCGACCTCGAGCAGGAGAATGAGCAAATCGAGGAGGTGCGCCAAGTGGAGCAGGCTGCCCAAGACAGCCGCACTCACCGCCGGCAAGTGGACACACCCGTGCCCCCGAAACCCAAAGCCAAAGCTGACGCGCCCACCAGCCACCCCACCTATACCCAACAGTCGCACAAGCGCAACGAACGCTATGCCGACAACAAAAAGTCGGCCAACACAAGCCGGGAGAATACCTATAAGAAGTCGCACAGCAGCAGCAACAAAGACGAGGCCAAGCAGCGACGCCACAGCCGAAAGACCCAGGCCAAGCCCACCGAGTACAACGTGAAGAAGGGAGAGACCCTGAGCGAAATCTCGGAGCGCACCGGCGTGCCTGTGGCAACCATCAAGGAAGCCAACGACCTCAAGGACGACCGCATTCGTGCCGGCGAGAGCCTCAAGCTCACGCCCCCTGCCAGCAGCAAGGGCAAGAAGGGCGGCAAGGGTACCAATGCTGCCAAGGGCGCAAAGGGTGCCAAAGCTGCAAAGGGAAGCAAGGCTTCCAAGGCCGACCAAAAAGGCAAAAGTACCTCAAAATCGAGCGGAAAAGGTGGCACGTCAAAGAGGAAAGGAAAAAAGGGCAAGTAACCCCTTAATGCCATGAGCAGCTACAGAGGGAAGTGGTACGTGGTGTGGTGCGGTCGTGAGACTGGCGTGTGCGACTCCTGGGCCGAGTGCGAGGCCCGCGTGAAAGGGTTTCCCGGAGCGCAGTACAAGTCGTTCAAGACCCAGGAAGAGGCCGTGCGGGCTTTCCGTGCCGGCAACGCCGACATGGGAATCCTGCGTGCCATAGCCCGGCAGCCAGCCTTGCACGTCAACTATGAGGCCATCCCCGAGATTGTGCGCGACAGCATTGCCGTTGATGGCGCGTGCAGCGGCAATCCGGGCGTGATGGAGTATCGCGGTGTGGACGTGATGACTGGTGCTGAATTGTTCCGGCAGGGACCCTTTGCCGATGCCACCAACAACATTGGCGAGTTTCTGGCCCTGGTGCACGCATTGGCGTTTTTTCACAACACTGGCAACACCCACACGGCTATCTACAGCGACAGCCGCACCGGCATGGCTTGGGTGCGCGATCGCAAGTGCAAAACGCGTCTGGCACACACCGAAGCCAACGCCCGCCTATGGCCCATCATTGCGCGAGCCGAGGCTTGGCTGCAAAGTCACACCTGGCAGAACCGCATTATCAAATGGCAGACCGACCAATGGGGGGAGATTCCCGCCGACTTCGGCCGGAAATAAGCCTTTTCCAACACTTGTGGTGATAGAAGTCTTTAGCCCGTGCGCTTAGAACCTGAACGCCATTCATCTCGCAAGATTTGTGGTGCCGTTGGTGCCGTGTTTAGGTAGAGGCATTTCGGCTGTTCTAATGCGGGTCTATAGCGTATCGTGTGGGTTGTTCATCTTTGAACAACCCACACGATACGTTGCGGAGTCCTGATTTCAGATACGCTCGGTCTTGCTGCCGGCTGGGTCTGATTTGGGCTTGCCGGGTTCAAGGTCATCGAGGTCGGGCACGCTGGGCGTGGTCGGGGTTTTGCCCCCGCCCATCGCAGGCGGTGCAGTCGATGAGCCGCCGCCACTGCTGCCGGCTGATTTAGAGGTTGAGCCTTGACGCTTGCCCCTGGTTTCAGTACGGCTCTTGCCAGCTTCCCGGTCGCCAGCCGCTGAACTCGTTTCTTTGCCCTTGGCCTGCTGATCTTTCTTGCGCTGCTTGGCCTCCTCGGCTTTCTCCTTGGCCTGCTGCTTTTTCTGCTTGGCCTTCTCCTTGCGCTCGCGCTCCTTGGCTTTCTGGCGCTCCTTGCGCTCTTTCTCCTTGAGTTTGCGCTCCTGTTTCTTGAGTTTAGCCTTCTCCTTGCGCTCCTGCTCGCGGGCCTTGCGGGCCTCTTCCTGTTCGCGCTTCTTGTCCTTGATGGCCTGCTCGCGCGACTTGAGTTCGTTCTTCACCGAGTCGTTGCGGTGCTTGTAGCGGTTCTCGCGCATCTTCTGCGCATCGCGGTAAGCCCGGTCGCTGTCCTTTTGTGCCTGGCGTATGCTGTCCTGGCGCAGGCGTTCCTGCTGCTCCTGGAGCTTCTTGGCCTGCTTTTCGGCCTCGCGGCGTTCACGCTCGCGCTGCTTGGCCTCACGCTCGCGCTGCTTGGCCTCGTAACGGTCGCGCTGCTTCTCGCTGGCACCGCCCAAACGGTCCTCCTTCTTCACTTCGGGCTGCTTGGTTTCGGGCTGCTTGGTTTCGGGCTGCTTTGATGTGGTGCCGGCAGCTTGTGTGTCGGGGGAGGCGGGTGTTTCCTCGGCCTTGGGGGTGGTGGGAGCCTGGGTGTCGCCCGGCTTGCCTTCGACTTCACGCTGATCACCCTTCTCGTCCTCGTTGGTGTCGGCCTCCAGCTTCTCACCCTTGAGGTCTTTCGTGGAATCGCCAAGCTTTGGCTTCTTGCCCATCAAGTCTTCGATGGAGCCGGTCTCGGGCTTCTCGCCTTTCTCGTCCTCCTTGGAGCCGGCCTCGGGCTTCTCGCCTTTCTCGTCCTCCTTGGAGTCGGCCTCGGGCTTCTCGGCCTTTGCGTCCTCCTTGGAGCCAGCCTCGGGCTTCTCGGTCTTTGCATCCTCCTTGGAGCCAGCCTCGGGCTTCTCGGTCTTTACATCCTCTTTGGAGCCAGAATCAGGAAGCTTGGTTTTCACGTCATCTTTGGAGGCCGATTCTGATTCCATGGCTTTAGCGTCGGCTTTAGAGGTCGGTTCGGGCTTTTTGTCTTTGGCATCCTGTTTGGAGGCCGATTCAGATTTCTTGTCTTTGGTTTTCTCCTCACTTTGAGCTTTATCCTTGCCCTTGGCTGTGACTTGTTCCTCGTTTTTGTGCTCCAGGTAGTCGAAGTAGTCCTCGAAAGAGCGTCCCTCGTTGAGCAGGAGCTGGAAGTTGCTCTCGCTGATGAGCACCAGATGCACTTGTTCGGGAATGGCCATAGACTCGTCCTGCTCAAAGAGCGTGCGGTAGTGCTTCACCTCGCCAAAGTTCTCAAAGCCTTTCACCACAAGCAACCCCAGCCGGCCAAAGGTCATCTGCTCCAAGTCGTAGTCCTTGACCTTGAAGGCGGTGAAGTTGTGCCGTGCCACCTCGTAGAGCAATTGGTTGGTGCTCACCGAGTCGGTGGGGTAGAGCAGGATAAACACCTGCGGCTTGTCGTTGTCCTCGGCAAACGGGGTGAACTTGCGTTCCAGATCTTGTGCGGTGGTGTCGTTGCTCAATCGTGTGCTCCACACCATGCCGCGAGCGTTGCTGCCTCCGCCGGCGAGCTTGCGGCCGGCATTCAGGTTCTTCACAATGCCCGATGCCACGGGGGTGATGTCGGTTTCGGGGTAACGCTCGAGCATCTCCTTGATGACCTGCTTGAACTTGTCGTAGTTTCGCTCGGTGACGTAGCTCAGTGCGTCGATAAACATGAACTTTGGCATGATTTTCGACAGGGGGTACTTGCTCATCATCTCGGCGTAAGCTTCGTGCACGGCAGTGTTGTCGCCATCGAGGTAGCTGGCGTAGGCTGCCTCGTACATATTCTCCTGGTCGCGCATCATGTTCTTCAGGTTGTTGAAGTAGTCGGGGTCTTGCAATGCCTGGCCATAGTTCGACTCCTCGAACTCGCTGATGATGAGGTCGCGGTAGATGTTCGCCCGGTCCACTTGCCCGCTGCGCATATACATCAGGTACATATTATAATATGTGTCGAGACGGTAAGTGTTGTCTGGATAGTCGGCGAGCAGACGGTTGAACTCGGCAGCGGCGGCATCAAAATCCTCAAGTTTGTCCTTGAGAATTACTCCCATGTTGTAGAGACCTTCCTGAATCACATCGTGTGCGGCCTGGATTTGCTCTTCGGTGCGCGGAATTTGCTTGAGGTAGAATTCCTCGTAGTGCGGGTCTTCGGCCCGCTTGAGAGCTTCCTTGTCCACAGCGGTGGTGTCGGTGGCAAGGCTGTCGCCGCTCTGTGCCAGTGCGGTGGAGTCGGTGGCAGCTGTCCCGCCGCCGTCCTCGTCGGCAAACGAGAAGGTGTTCTTGTTCCTGCGCCGCCAGTTGTCCTCGAGCTTGCGGTTACCCCAAGCCTGCTGGAAAGCCGTCTTGCCGGCGTTCACCGTGGCGGTGTTGTAGAAGTACCACGACTTGTCGTTGTTCATCTGGTAGGTTTGTGGCGCGTTGGCACCGCCAGATTGGTTGGGTTGCTGGTTGCCTTGGGCGTTCTGCTTGGCCAGATACTCCTCGCGCTGTGCGGCATCGCGCTCCTCTTTCTCCTTTTTCTTGAGCTCGTCGATAATTTTTTTGATGACGGCTTTCACCTCTTCGTCGCTCATCTTCGACAGGCGCAGCAGCGAATCCTGCAGGGTGACGTTGCCGGCATAGACAGACAGCTCGTCGAGCACATCGCTGCGGTGCTTGAGTTGCTTGTAGTTCGGATAGTCCTCGTTGAGCTTGGGAATGGCCTCGGAATAGCAGGGCTGCGCCTTGTCGTATTTGTGCTGGTCGAAGTAGAGGCCGCCGAGCGTGATTTGGCTGATGGCCTTGTCGATGCCGTTGCGCGTGCTTTTTTCGGCGGCTTTCACATAGCTGTCGATGGCGTTCACCGTGTCCTCGCGCATGAGGTAGAGGTTGCCAATGGCGTAGTAAATCTGGTCGAGGTATTCCTTGTTGCGGTCGTAGCGCGTCATGTGCTTGAGGGCACGCACCTCGCCGGCGATGTCGTAGCCCTGGAACACGGCACTCTGCTTGATGCGCGCGTTGAACTTTGTGCGGTAGCTCGAACTGTTGCTGCTGCCGGCGCGGCGGTAGGCCTGGTAGGCCATCTCCTTGTCGCCCGTTTCCTCATAGAGCTGCCCGAGCAGGAAGTTGAGGCGCACTTTCTGCGCCCCCTTGGCCTTTTTCACCGCCTCGGTCAGGTGCGGAATGGCTTGCTCGCTCTGGTGCTCATGGATGTAGTAGTCGGCAAAGGCCAGGTGCGCCAGTGCGCGCACGCGGGCATCCTCAATCTGGTCCACATGGATGTGTGCGAGCACGTTGTCGGCCTCCGAATCCCACCCCATGGCAGTGTAGCTCAATGCCTCCCACACCTGGGCTTCCTGCACCAGCGAGGGCTTCCAGGTGAAATGCCGAGAGATGTAGCGGAACGTGGCCGATGCATTCAAGAAGTCGCCTTTCATGTATTCCGCCATGGCCAGCAAGTACCAGCAGTTGTGCATGAACGGGTTGTACTCCTCGCGAGCCATCCACTCCTTGTATTTCGGGTCCGACTGCTTGCCACTCTTCTTGGCGGGTTTCTTCTTGATGGAATGCAACGAGATAGCCTTTTGCATCTTCTCGATGGTGCGGTCAAAGCTGCCCTTGGGCTGCGGGGCTTTGGGATTGCTGCGTGCCTCGGCGGGGTGGATGAACACACGCTGGCTGTAGTCGTCCTCGTAGTCGCCCTCCATCTCCTTGATTTGCTCGTCGTAATTGGTCTTGCCGTGGTAGTAGACGTTGTAGCGCGTGTTCATCGACTGCCAGAAACGCGATCCGGCAGTGTTCTTCTTGGCGCTGCACGACTGCAACACAATCACGATGGCCAACAGCAGCAGCGGTATGTGGCGTAAATATTTCTTCATCAGCGGCTCGGACGGCAAGTGCAGTCCTTATCAATAAAACTAACGAGCTAAAGCCCGTTTTATTGCAGTGAGGGCTATTTTTGCTGTCTTCGCATTGGCACAAGTTGGTTAAATAACCTGAATGTGCAATCAATTCCCTCCCTTGAACTGCTCCACGGCATCCATGTCGCGCATGATTTGGCGGCTGCGCTTGAGCATTCGCTGGGTGGGGTGTGCCGAGTCGCGCTTGAGCGGGTTGGGTAGCGAGGCGGCAACCAGTGCCGCCTGCTGGCGCGAGAGCTGGCGGGCCGTGGTCTCGAAATGGCACTGTGCCACGGCCTCCACGCCGTAGATGCCACGGCCCATCTCAATGCTGTTCAAGTACACCTCCATGATGCGTTCTTTGCCCCAAATGGCCTCGATGAGGACGGTGAAGTAGGCCTCCAGTCCCTTGCGCAGCCAGCTGTGCCCTTGCCACAGGAAAACGTTCTTGGCCGTCTGCTGGCTGATGGTGCTCGCACCACGCTCGCGCTTGCCGTTGAGTGCATCAATACGCGCTTGGTGTATTTGTTTGAAGTCAAATCCGTTGTGCTGCAAAAATAGCTGGTCTTCGCTGGCCATCACCGCCTGGGCGGCAGCATGGCTGATGCTGTCTAAAGGCACCCAGCGGTGCTTCAGTGTCAGCGGCTCGCCGGCTGCGGCCTGCTCGCAGCAACGCACAACCATCAGCGGTGTGAGATAGACCGGCACATACTTGAACACCACCACAGCAGTGAGTGTGCTCGAAAAAAAGAATATCAGCAGATTGCGCAGCCAGCGCAGAATGAATGCCATAGATGAAAACAGGTTTTTCTCAGTTTAGATAAATGTGTTTCGCCAAATGCGCCCGGGATTCACGCCTGAACGCATATTCTGGCCGCAAAATTACAATGAATTATTTGTTCTTACAAATTATTTGCGCCGTGCCCCATCATTGTGGGGGCAAATGCCGTCTGTTTAGAAAAAAATGCTTACCTTTGCGGCGTTTAACGAATGTGAGGATGCCGTTGGGCAGCCCGTTTGCGATGAAAGTGGTGATTATCAGCCGGAGTGATGCGCTGGGCGGGGCAGGTGTTGCCTCGCTGCGCTTGTGCCTCGCCCTGCGTGAACAGGGTGCCGACGCCCGCTTGCTGGTGCTGAATCGCCACAGTGGCGACCCGGCTGTGCAGGCAGTGGGCTGGGCCGGGGGCAACCGCCTGCGCTGGCTTGCCGAGCGGGCGGACATCTTTGCGCGAAATGGTTTGCGCCGCGACACGCTCTTTGCCATCGACACCGCCACGCAAGGCTGCGACCTCACCCGCCACCCGCTCGTGTTGCAGGCCGATGTCATCGTGCTGGGCTGGGTGAATCAGGCCATGCTCTCGCTCGGCGGCGTGCACAGGCTGTGCCAGCTGCAAAAGCCGGTGGTGTGGGTGATGCACGATATGTGGAACTGCACCGGCGTGTGCCACCACAGCGGGAATTGCCAGGAGTTCTGCGCGCAATGCGGCTCATGCCCCTTGCTCCCCGCCGGTAGCCAGCTTGCACACCGCACCTGGCAGCGCAAGCTGAAACTCTACACCCACAACCCCATTCATTTTGTGGCTGTTAGCCGATGGCTGGCTGGTGCTTGCCGCCGCAGCACACTCATGCGCGAGATGAATATCAGCGTGATTCCCAATGCACTCGACACCTTGGGCTTTTCGCCGGAGTTTGTCAACGACAACCCTTGGCAGGTTGACGCAGGCAGCAAGGTGGCGGTGATGGGCGCGGCTCGCCTCGACGACCCCATCAAGGGGCTCGACCGGCTCACCGATGCTTTGCGCTGGCTGGCGCACCACCGCCCCGATGTGGCCCATCGCCTGCATGTGGTGTTCTACGGCGCAGTGCGCAATCCCGCCCTGATCGACGACATCGACCTGCCGCACACCTATCTGGGCTACGTTTCGGACTTGCAAAGCGTTTACCGCCGCGCGCACATCGTGGTCTCGGCCAGCGAATGCGAGTCGTTTGGCTACACACTGGCCGAAGGAATGGCCTGCGGTTGCGTAGCGGTGACCACCGGAACAGGCGGACAGACCGACATTGTGAGCCACCTCAAAAACGGCTATGTCGCTGCCGACCTAAGCCCCGAGGCACTTGCCGCCGGCATCGCCTGGGCCGTGGAGAACAACCGCGACCGCAACGCGCAGCACCGATGGGTGGCCGACCACTTCGACCTCGACAAGGTTGCCAGCCAGCACCTTAAGCTTTATGAGCAACTGATTAGAGAACAAAAAAACAAAAAACAAGAACCAAGCCCATAGTTGCCCTTTGCTAAGTAAGCCGCGATTTCATCGCGGCCACCGACAATCGGGCTCACGGCCCCGCTCAATCCATCCTTAGGAAGGACTGGCGAAAGATGCCAAGCCCCAAGATGCCGCCGGTTGTGTGTGCGGCTTGCCCCACCCACTCCTCTCCATTTATTCACTAAAAACTCTTCACCACCAATGCAAACCGTATTATTCCATAGCACCGTGTTTGGCCCCATCCACAGCCGCCGGCTGGGAATCTCGCTGGGTATCAATCTGATGCCAAACGATGGCAAAGTGTGTTCATTCGACTGCCTGTACTGTGAGGCGGGGTTCAACGCGCAGGGGCCTGGCCGCGATGGCATCCCCACTCGCGAGAGCGTGAAACGTCAGCTGAAAAAAAAGCTTGAGGCCATGCTTGCCGAGGGGCAAGGACTGGACGTGATCACTTTCTCGGGCAACGGCGAGCCCACGCTGCACCCCCAATTCAACGGCGTGGTGCACGATGTGCTGCTGCTGCGCGACCGCTATTTCCCCACTGCCAAGGTGAGCGTGCTCAGCAATGCCACCCAGGCAGGCAAGCCCGATGTGGCCGCTGCTCTGCGGCGAGTGGACAATAACATCCTCAAGCTCGACAGTGCTATCACCGCCACCATGCGTGTCCTCAACCGCCCAGCCTCGCCCCACGTTATCCCCGACGGGGTGATTGCCGACCTTAAGGCTTTCGGCGGACAGTGCATCGTGCAGACGATGATGCTGCGCGGCGACTATGATGGCAAGCACATCGACAACACCACCGAGGCCGAGGTGCAGGCGCTCATTGCCGCTTACCGCCAGATTGCTCCCCGCGAGATAATGCTCTACTCCATCGACCGCAAGACACCAGCCGAGCAGCTGCAACAAGTGCCTCTCGATGAACTCAATGACTTTGGGCGGCGCATACAGCAAGCCACCGGCATCACCGTTCAGGTGAACTGACCGAGCTCTTCTTGCAGGTGACATCTCACCCCGGCTTGCCTTTTTGTGGAACACTTTTATCGCCCAAAACCGCGTTTTGGTCGATTGTATTTGCACATTTTGAAAATTAGGTGTAATTTTGCAACTTACAATAAAAATATCCAGACATAATAATCAGAACAGTCACATGAAGAAAACAATATTGACGATGGCCATGCTGCTCGCAACCACCTTGTGGTGCACTGCGCAGCAAACGATGTGGGTTACCACCGGCCCCGTGCGCTACGCCTTTGACACCCAGCAGGTGGGACGCATGACCTGTAACGCCAGCGGCGACAGCCTAACCATTCAGGGAAAGGAATTCGCGGTGAGCGACATCGACAGCATCTACATCGCCAGCGGACTCATGGAATACAACACTGTGCTGGTTGACTATGCCGACACCTGCGCACGGGTGTGCATGTCGGGCAATATCGCCGGCCGTGTGACGGCCACCATCGACGGTGCGCATGTGAGTGTGGTGCAAGATTCGGCCCTGATTAACGAGGAAATCTTTTATACACTTGCCGGCGAGAGTGCCGACGGGTCGTTCTACCACAAAGGCGACTTTAAAATCACCCTCATCCTCGACAGCCTCACGCTCACCAGTAGCCGCGGGGCCGCCATCACCATCGACAACGGCAAGCGCATTGAGCTGCAACTCAACGATGGCACCGTGAATACGCTGGCCGACTGCCCCGCAGGCACGCAGAAAGGCTGTTTCGTGGTTGATGGACACACCGAGATTAAGGGTGGCGGCGACCTCGTGCTCACCGGCAACACCAAGCATGCTTTCAAGGGCGATGAGTATATTGAGCTAAAAAAGAGCTTCTTCGGGCGCATTATCGTCAAGGATGCCGTGGGCGACGGCTTGAACACCAACCAATACATAGAGGTGAAAGCCGGCAGCCTTATCGTGGAGAGTTGCGGCGGTGACGGCGTGCAGGTCGACAAGAAGCAGGATACCACCAAGGAGAACAACGGCCAATTGCTCATGAGCGGCGGCCTGGTGCGAGTGCTAAAGACCGGCGACGACTGCAAGGGAATCAAGATTGAGGATATTGCCACTATCAGTGGCGGCACTATCGAGGTTTCTGCCAGCGAGAACGCGCTGCATGCCAAGGGAAACATGACCATCAGCGGCGGGGACATCTATGCCTACTCTGCCACGGGGAATGCCATCAACTCGGCCGTGAACCTCTCGGTCACCGGCGGCCGCATGGTTGCTTACGGCGCCTCTACTTCGGCCTACGGTCTGCGAGGAGCCAACAAGCTCACCATCGGCGGCGGACACATTGCCGCTATGGGAGGGCTGAACTCCACGCCCAAGACCGCTACCGTCATGCAGCCCGTGCTCACCTACACTGGCAAGCTCACTCAAGACACCAATTTGGTGCTCACCACCACCGATGATGATGGCAATGCCATCGAAACCATGGCTTTTACTGTGACACGGGCCTACTCCTCGAGCAAGAACCACTCGCTGCTGCTCTCCTCGCCAGCAATCGCCGTTGGCAAGGACTATACCCTGAACAGCGGCGCCACGCTCGATGCCGACAAGCAAAACTGGCACAGCCTCTACACCACTGGCGATGCCGCCACCGATGCGGGCACACCCTTGGCAACTGCAACAGCGGCAACTCCCTTCGCTACATTGAAATAACGCCATAACAAGAACAGCGCAACCATAACACCAACAACCCCTAACAACGATGAAACGATATATCCTCCTGCTTGCACTTGTGCTGAGCCTCACCGCCGCCTCGGCGCAGCAGAGCTTCTCTTTCCTCAACTTCGTCGACACGCTGCAGACCATCACCCAGGTTAAGACCGACCAGCTTGTCATTAAGTTTGCCGATGGAAATGCCCTGGCAATCATTGGCGAAGACACTGTGAAAATCTCTCTGGCGGCTCTCGAACACTTCGAGTTCACCAACATCCAGGAGGCCGACAACAGCCACCCCAAGGGCGATGTGGACGGCAACGATGTGGTAGACATCGACGACTTGAATATTCTGATTAACATCATACTCAAGAAGGACAGTGCCTCTCGCTACGAGGGGCGGGCCTACGTCACCGGTCAAGGAGTGGTGGACATTGTGGATATCAATGCCATCATTAACATCATCTTGCGCAAGGACGACGACAATTGATTGAGTCATCATTTTTCACTCACATACGCACTCATGCCATGTCCACCCCGCTGCGAGACATCATCGCCGGTTTTGCCCCCATCACGCTGGAGCAGATGAGCGGTATCAAGCTAATGAACCGCACCGATACCAAGTTTGTCACCACCGAGCGTGCGCTGTGCGACCTGCTGCGTTTGGCACGCGCCGACTACTACGCTCAGGACATTGGCGGCGAGCGCATTGCACGGTATTTCACCGCCTATTTTGACACAGTGTCGAAGGATATGTACATCATGCACCAAAATGGCCACGTCAACCGCCAGAAGGTGCGTGTGCGTTCCTACGTGGATTCACACCTCGACTTTCTGGAGGTGAAGACCAAGAACAACCATGGCCGTACGCGCAAGAAGCGTATGGCCATCAGCGGCTTCGACCCGCTGAACCCGCCCACCAACCTCACGTTCCATCGCCGCGACGAGCACACGGCAGCCTGTTGCGATTTCTTGAGCGAGCACCTTTTTGTCGCGCAGCCCCACCAGCTGGGCGAGCAACTCATGAACCGCTTCAGCCGCATCACCCTCGTGAACCGGGCACGCACCGAGCGGCTCACCATCGACACCGCTCTGCAATTCCACAATCTGCTCACTGGCAGGCAATGCGACCTCACCGGCCTTGCCATTATCGAACTCAAGCGCGACGGCTTGCAACCCTCGCCCATCCTCGACCTGCTCAGGCAGCTGCGTATCAAGCCCAGTGGCTTCAGCAAGTACTGCATGGGGCAGGCACTCACCGACCCCGACCTCAAACGCAACCGGTTCAAGGAGCGACTGCGCAGGGTTGACAAAATGCTAAAACTACCACAGTAACTTATCAGACAACGATATGAATGATTTCTTCACAATGTGCCATCAGCTGTTCACCACTGGCGAGTTTGGCAGCTTGTCACTGGTCAACTTCTTGATCAACACCTTTGTGGTGTGGGTGATGGTTCACTTTCTTTATTTCCGCAAGAGCCGCCGCCGCGACTTCTACTTCACTTTCACACTGCTTGGCGTGGCTATCTACTTCCTCGTCTATTCGATGATTTTCGTCCTCGAGGACATGAAGGGAAAGACCGGCATTGGTATCGGCATCGGCTTGTTCGGCATCTTCAGCATCATGCGCTACCGCACCGATGCCATGCCCGTGCGCGAGATGACCTACTTGTTCAGCATTATCTGCCTGTCCGTCATCAACGCGCTTGGCAGCGAGTTGAGTATGGCCGAGTCGCTGCTGCCCAACATCTTCGTCCTGCTGGCGATGTTCTTGTGTGAGCATTTCCTGCTCAACAGCACCGAACACTCAAAACTCGTTTTGTACGATCGCATTGCGCTCATCACGCCCGAGCGCCGCGAAGAACTTTTGGACGACCTGCACAAGCGACTGGGAATCGACGTCTTCCAAGTGACTGTGGGCAGTGTCGACTTCCTCAAGGACACAGCCATCCTGCGCGTGTATTACCACGACGAAGGGCCCAATGACTCCATCAACAACACCACCAAAGTGAAACGCGACGAATGGCAAGAAACCACCTGACCCTGGCGGCAGCCTGCTTGCTTGCCGTTGCCGCACCGGCACACGCACAAGCCGATGACACAGGTTTGATTGTGGGTGCGGCTGTTGAAAAGAAATTCAACAAGCTCACCAGTGTGGAAGTCGATGCAGAGTACCGCTCGCGCAACGACTTCCGCACCACCGACCGCCTGTCGCTGGGTCTGACCGGCGAGCGCAAGCTCACCCCTTGGCTCAAGGCCGATGTCGGCTACCAGCTGCTCATCGACAACAACCAGCAGAAAATTTCGCTGCACGACGATGGAACCTACAACAACTGGCGCCCGTCGTATTGGGGTACCAGGCACCGCTGGTTCGCCTCGCTCAATGCCACTGTCAAGTGGCGCCGCGTGAGCTTCTCGCTCCGCGAGCGTTACCGCTACACCTACAGGCCGCAAACCACCGCCACCCGCTATGACTTCGACAATGGCTGGTGGGAGTCGGCAACGGTGCGTAGCAAGCACCGCCATGTGCTGCGCTCGAGATTCAAGGTGCAGTGGAACATTCCCAAGTGCAAGTTCACTCCCTGGGCAACTTGTGAGCTTTTCAGCTCGACAAGTTTCGACAAAATACGCCTCCAGGCCGGGGTGGATTACGACCTTGCCAAGCGTCACGCATTTGGCCTCAGTTACCGCTACCAGCACGTGTTCAATGACGAGGAAGACGAGCCAAACGCTCATCACTTGGCTGTGAGTTACAAGTTCAAATTTTGAGCCGCGCCGAATCTTCGTTGTGAAGGGAATTGTGTAACCCCTATTGAGACGCATTGCCACGCGAGGTGGCAGCCTCAATAGGGGTTACGTAAGAATGGGGAATCAGGTGCTTACTTGTTGAAGTAGCGGTTGTAAAGCCCCTGGAAACCTTGTCCGTGGCGAGCCTCGTCGCGAGCCATCTCATGCACGGTGTCGTGGATGGCGTCGAGATCCTGCTGCTTGGCCATCTTGGCAATGCGCAGCTTGTCCTCGCAGGCACCGGCCTCGGCGTTCATGCGTTTCTCCAGGTTGGTCTTGGTGTCCCACACCACCTCGCCGAGGAGCTCGGCAAACTTGGCGGCGTGTTCGGCCTCTTCCCAAGCGTAGCGCTTGAAAGCCTCGGCCACCTCGGGGTATCCCTCGCGGTCGGCCTGGCGCGACATTGCCAGGTACATACCCACCTCGCTGCACTCGGCGTTGAAGTGGTCCTTGAGTCCTTGTAGAATCTCCGGATCCACTCCGCGGGCAACACCCAGCTCATGCTCGGCCACAAACTTGAGGCCGTCGTCCTCGTTCAGCTCTTTGAATTTTGATGCGGGTACTTTGCACTGCGGACACCTTTCGGGTGGCTCGGGCCCCTCGTGCACAAAGCCGCACACGGTGCATATCCATTTCTTTGCCATAGTAGTAAGTAATTATTTTGGTGAATAGCTATTAGTTGGTTTGCAAAGTTACAACACATCGCCACCACAGCCAAATCATTTTGCATTTTTTTGCAAAAGCTCGAGGCGAGTGATTTTGCGCAATTCAACAACCAGCAGCACGGCTGCCACGAGCGTGGCGAGAGCATCGCTCAACGGGAACGACAGCCACACGCCGTTGAGCTGCCACAGGTCGGGCAGGGTGAACAGCAAAGGCAGCAGGAAGAACACCTGGCGCGTAAGGCTCATGATAATGCTCTTGCTGGCCTCGCCCAGCGACTGGAAAAAATTGGTAACCACCACTTGCAGACCCACCACCCAGAACATCCAAGTGGTCATGCGCAGGGCGTGGCCGCTGGCTTGGAGCAGGTTGGCATCGGTGGTAAAAAGCCGCGTTATGGTGTAAGGTGCCACCTGGCACATGATTGAGTAAAGCGAGCACACGACAGTGCACACGCCTGCGGTGAGCCAAAATGCACGCTTTAGGCGGTCGAACCGCTTCGCACCGTAATTATAGCCCACAATGGGCTGCATGCCTTGACACACGCCAATCACGAAACTGATAATCAACCCCGTGGTAGTGGTGTATATGCCTATGGCAGCCACGCCAGCGTCCCCGCCGTAGTCGTACACCGTGTTGTTGATAAACGCATTGACCACACAACCAAGCGTGTTCACAATGCACGGCGCGGCTCCAATGGCCAAGATGGGGAGCAGCACCTGCCGGCGAAGCCGATAGGTGCCTGGCGTGAAGTGAATCAGGCTGCGCTTGTCGAAGAAATGCCGCAACACAAACACTGCGGTCACGCCCATCGAGATGTCGGTGGCAATGGCCGCGCCCTTGATGCCCCAGTGCAGCACAAAGATGGCTATGGGAGCCAGAATCACGTTCAGTCCGGCTCCAATGAACATGGTCAACATGGCCTTGGAGGGGTAGCCCGTGGCGCGCATCACGTTGTTGTATGAATAGGTGATGTTGTTGATGATCAGCCCAGGCAGCATCCACGTCATGAAGTCGTGGGCATAGGGCAGCGAGGTGTCGCTGGCTCCGAACAAGCGCAGGATTGGGTCGAGGAATATCGCAAACAACGCCACATAGGCCGTGCCAAAGAGTAGCGTCATCACGATGCTGTTGCCCAGAATTTCCTCGGCGGCTTTTCGGTTTCCCCGCCCCAGCACAATGCTCTCGCGTGCGCTGGCTCCCACACCGATGAGCACGCCAAAGGCCACGCTCACGTTCATTACCGGGAAGGTGATGGCCAGCCCCGCGATGGCATCGGGTCCCACGCCCTGACCAATAAAAATGCGGTCGATTACGTTATAAATCGACATTACCATAATGCCCACCACAGCGGGCAGGCTGTAGTTCCACAGTAGCCGCCCCACAGGCAGGGTGTCCAGTTCCTCCAGTCGGCGGTCACGCGACATATTCATCGTTGGGGCGAGGAGGCGTTATTTGGCAAACTTTCTTACCATTTCCACGGTCATGTTCAATTTTGCCGCTATATCATCGAGCGAAATTCCCATGTCAAGCAATAAGCTGACGGTAGTGCAAAGCTTCTCGTCTTTCTCGGCCAATTGCTCCTGCTGCTCGGCCAGTTGCACCTGCTGCTCGTTCAGCTGCGCGTTCTTCTCGTTCAGTTGCACCTGCTGCTCGTTCAGCTGCGCGTTCTTCTCGTTCAGTTGCACCTGCTGCTCGTTCAGCTGCGCGTTCTTCTCGTTCAGTTGCACCTGCTGCTCGTTCAGCTGCGCGTTCTTCTCGTTCAGTTGCAC
>JAFSYB010000033.1 GCA_017443765.1 Muribaculaceae bacterium
AAATTCGCCCTAATTCGTGCAATTCGCATTGAGAATCACCCGCACTCTGCGTCGCTTAGTTGGCCCTCTTCGAGGTCCAGCCGCGAGAGGTGCCGCTAACCCCTCAGGCTCGAGGCCCGAGACCCAAGGCCCCCTCAGTCCCCCTAAAGGGGGAGGTCATCATTCCCCCTCCTTTAGGAGGGGCCAGGGGAGGCCTTGGGGTCAGGGGAGGCCATGAAGTTCCTCTTCGAGGCACACTCTGCAGCTTGTAGCCATTCCGGTATGGTCATGTCGCCGTTCTTGGTGCGGATGACAAGATGAAAGTATAATGCTGACAAACTCATGCCGCAAAAGTACTCATAATTCTGGATATATGCAAGATGCTCCTCTCCGAGGAGCCTTCATTGGCGCGCTTTGCCCCCCACCATTCAGTCGCTGCGCTCCTGTCATGGTGGGGTTTTCACTGTGGTTATCGCCTGTTGGCGATAGAAACCATCTTGGCATCTCCGCAATAATCATGACTCGTAATCAATAACACACGGTTTTTGCGGGTGACCCACTTTCCACTGTGAAAATTTTGAAATCAATTCTGATAAATTTGCTGCGCTACGCTTGCCCTTCGGGCTCCCGTTCGGTCGCGAGCACTACGTGGTTCCGCCCGCAGGGCGCCGCCTTTCGGGTCACGGCACGTTCTGGCCTGGGGCTCTCCGTGCGTGCGGCGAACTCTGAATCACAGCCACTTGAGGTAGGCGAAGTCTTGCCGGTGGGGCAGGTCGTCGCGCCAGGGGTAGACGCGGAAAGCGTAGCGGAAGACGCCGCTGTACTTCACGTCGCGCTTGAGGTGATAGGTGAGCACGTCGCCATCGTCGGCGACGACCTCGAATGGGATTGCCTCGTGGAAGTGCGTGTCGCCGTCCTCGTCCTTGTAGACCACCATCTCGACGCGGATGTCGCGCTTGAGGCCAGCGGTGTTCAGTCGCAGCGTTGCCTCGAGGCCATTGCCGGTGCTCAGGGCGTTGTGCATGGCCTCGCTGAGTTCGATGTCGCCGACGAGGTGTACGGCCTCCCAGCAAGCGGCCACGCGCTCCTTCCAGGCCACGATGTCGCGGGCCAGGGCGTAGTTGTTGGCCTTGAGGGCAGCGGCACGCTCGGCCTCGGGGCGATAGAAGCGGTCGAAGTAGTCACGCATCATGCGCGACATGGTGTAGTTGGGCGCAATGTGGCCGATGGAGTTCTTGATATACTGAATCCATTCGGGCGAATACCCCTTGCTGTTCTTGGCAAAATAGAGCGGGATAATCTCGTTCTCGAGCATGGAGTAGATGGTAGCCGAATCGAGCTTGTCCTGCTGTGCCTGGTCGGTGTAGGTTCGCTTGTCGGTGAGTGCCCACCCGGCGCCCTCGCGGTAGCCCTCGTACCACCAGCCATCGAGCACCGAGAAGTTGAGCAGTCCGTTCATCTCGGCCTTCTCGCCCGAGGTGCCCGAGGCCTCCTGCGGGCGCGTGGGTGTGTTGAGCCAGATGTCGACACCGGTGAGCATGCGCTTCGACACAATCATGTCGTAGTTCTCGAGGAAGATGATTTTTCCCTGGAACTGTGGCATCTTGGAGATTTCGATGATTCGTCGGATGAGGTCCTGTCCGGCGCCATCGGCGGGGTGAGCCTTGCCGGCGTAGATGAACTGGACGGGGAATTCCTCGTTGTTCACAATCTTGGAGAGGCGTTCCAGGTCGCTAAAGAGCAGGTAAGCGCGCTTGTAGGTGGCAAAGCGACGCGCGAAACCGATGAGCAAGGCGTTGGGGTTGATCTTGTCCACAATCGACATGATGCGCGAGGGGTCGCCCTGGTTCTTGAGCCAGTTGGCCGTGAAGTCGCGCTTGACGAAGTTGATGAACTTGTTCTTGAGGCGCATGCGCAGGTCCCAGATTTTCTCGTCGGGCACATAGAAGATAGGCGACCAGGTCTTCTCCAGCTCCTGGTGCTCGAGGTAGTCGGGTCCGAAGGTGTCGGCATAGAACTCCTTCCACTCACTGGCGGCCCAGGTGGGCATGTGTACGCCGTTGGTGACGTAGCTCACGTGCGATTCCTCGGGAGCATATCCTTTCCACACCCCCTCGAACATGCGTTTCGACACCTCGCCGTGCAGCCAGCTGACGCCGTTGGATTCCTGTGTGGTGTTGAGCGCGAACACACTCATCGAGAAGCGCTCGTTGCTGTCGGGGTTCTCGCGCCCCATGTTCATCAGTTCGGGCCAGGTGATACCCAGCTTGGCAGGGAACTCGCCCATGTACTTGCCGAAGAGCCCCTCGTCGAAGTAGTCATGTCCGGCGGGTACGGGTGTGTGGACGGTGTAGAGGCTCGAAGCGCGCACCACCTCGAGTGCCTCGTTGAACGAGAGCCCCTCGTCCTGCACATAGTCCACGAGGCGTTGCGGGTTGAGCAAGGCGGCGTGTCCCTCGTTGCAGTGATAAATGTCGTGCTTGATACCCAAGCGCTTGAGCAGCATCACACCGCCAATGCCCAGCAGGTACTCCTGCTTGATGCGGTTCTCCCAGTCGCCGCCGTAGAGCTTGTGGGTGATTTGGCGGTCGTAGTCACTGTTCTGGTCCAGGTCGGTGTCGAGCAGGTAGAGCTTCATGCGTCCCACATTCACGCGCCAGATGTTTGCAAAGATGATGCGTCCGGGATAGGGCACCTCGAGCACCATCTGGTGGCCATGGTCGTCGAGCACGGGTTCGATGGGGAGCTGGTTGAAGTTCTGGGGCTCATAGTTGGCAATCTGCTGTCCGTCCATCGAGAGGGTCTGCGTGAAATAACCGTACCGGTACAGGAATCCCACGGCGGTCATGTCGACGCGGCGGTCGCTGGCCTCCTTGATGTAGTCGCCGGCAAGGATTCCCAGTCCGCCGGAGTAAATCTTGAGCGCGTTGCACAGGCCGTATTCCATGCTGAAGTAGGAGACCGAGGGGATGTCGGTGCGCATGGGCTGGCTCATATACTGCTGGAAATGCTCGTAGACGTTGTCGATGCGTCGCATCATGTCCTCGTCGGCCACGATTTCGTCGAATCTCGAGGCTTTCATTTTTTGTAGGAGCATCACTGGGTTCTCTCCCATGGCGCGCCACAGGTCGCGGTCCAGGTCGTGAAAGAGCGCTTTTGCCTCGCTGTTCCACACCCACCACAGATTTTTCGACAGCTCCTCAAGTTTTTGGAGCTTGCCGGGCAGCTGCGAGTGGACGATGAGGTTGCGCCACACAGGCGCATTGGAGTTGTTGACTTTGAGTTTCATATTGGGCTAATTGGGCTAATGGGGTCTAATGGGTTTATTGGGCCAATGGCGTTATTTTTCTTCGAGAGTTTGCCGGTAGGCTTCTAAGTAGTGGTTGATGAAATGTTTCCAGCTGGCTTTGGCGGCTGTGGCCCGTGCTTTGCGTTGCAGTGTGGCAAGGCGTTGGTCGTCTTGCTCGAGGAATTCGGTGATGCGTACGGCCAGGGCGTGCACTGTGTTGTGGTAGTTGGAATCGCTGCGGTGAATCACGCTCACGCCGCTGTCGGCAGGCTTTGAGCCGATGGCGTGTAGCACCCACTGTCCGAAGCCCGAGAGCGTGGTGGTCACCGTGGGCACGCCGAAGGCCACACTCTCAAGCGGGGTGTAGCCCCACGGCTCGTAGTAACTGGGGAACAGGGTAAGGTCCAGGCCGCAGAGCACGTCGTAGTAAGGCAGGTCGATCACCCCGTCATTGCCGTTGAGGTAGCACGGCACGTACACCACGTGGAGTGGGTCGTTGGGATTGTTGTCGAATCCCAGGGCGCGCATCTTGGCCAGAATGGGGTCGTCGAAGCCGGGATGCAGGTCATGGGTGTATTGGGCCACGGGAAGCCCGGTAGTCATGCGTGTGGCCAAAGCCCGGCGCAGGTCGGGGCGCGGGCCCGCGGTCCAGGAAGGCACGAGGACGAAAGCTAGCACGCGTCGGCGGCTGCCGCGTTTTTCGAGCGCGGTGCGGGTCACGTTGAGGGCGTCGAGGTAGGCATCGATGCCCTTGTTGCGCACCTCGAGGCGTCCCGAGGTGGCAACGAGCAGGGTGTCGGGGGCATAGTCCACGCCCGAGAGCGCTCTTGCCACAGCCATCAGACGCTCGCGGGCAGCCTGGCGCTTGGCGTCGTACGCCTTGCCCTTTGGCACAAAGCTGCCCTCAAAGCCGTTGGGCGTGACCAAGGGTCGCCGCTCGAGCAACTGCTCGCACTCGCGGGCGGTGACCTCGCTCACCGTGGTGAACGCGTCGGCGGCATGGGCGGCAGCTTTCTCAAGCGAGTGTTTCGACACCATGTTCAGTTCCCACGACATCTGGTCGCCATTATAACCGGTCATGTAGTCGTAGAGCGGCTTGCCGTTGCCGCAAATGCTTCGTCCGATGCTGGTGGCGTGTGTGGTGAACACGGTGGCCACCTGGGGCAGATGCGATTTCACATAGAGGAGTCCCATGCCGGTGGTCCACTCATCGAAGTGCGCCACGAGTCGGCCGGCGCGCTCGCCGAGCCACGCGACAATGCTCTCGATGACCAAGGCCGCAGCCCAGGCAAAGGCGCACCCCTCGTCGTAGTCGCCGTAGGCGTGCAGTGAGTCCACGCCAAAGCGGTCCCACATCTCGGCGTAAAGCTCGTTCTTGTGCTCGTAGAGGGGGTTGAAAT
The DNA here is from genome assembly GCA_017443765.1 of Muribaculaceae bacterium. Lineage (GTDB taxonomy): Bacteria > Bacteroidota > Bacteroidia > Bacteroidales > Muribaculaceae > Sodaliphilus. The sequence continues at coordinate 4,669 of JAFSYB010000033.1, forward strand.
CGACGAGCACGGCGATGGGCTGTCCCGGCACGTTCCAGCGCCCCACCCTCACGGCAAGGCCAAAGGGCATGACCACTTGCGCCGCCCAGTCGTCGAGCGGTGTCTTAACCCCTTTCTTCTTGTCCGAAGCACCTTGCGCGACGGGCATTGAGCATTGAAAAAAGGGCGACTCATTGTCGGCAGTCCACAAATCGGGCCCGATGAAGAACACTCGGTCCTTATAAAGTTTTTGAAGCGTTTGCGACTTGGTCGACAACACGGTGTAAATGCCGCCAACCCGGTTGCAAACCTCCCAACTTGTCTCGAATAAATAATCAAACATAATCATAATCCAGCTGCAAAATTACTAAAAAAAATGCACAACCCCAAATGGCCACAGCCCCCGGCATGAGCGCCCAACAAGCCAAATATCCAACCAACACCCTAATAATCAGCAGAATAAGATTATACGCCCACACCCTTAAAAAGTGGGAACATTCATATTTTTTTTGCTATATATCAATCCATTAGACGAAGTGCAAACGATTACGAGCCTAAAGGTGGATTCGCGAAGCACTTTTGCGGCATGAGTGTAACTTAAATTCGCCTAATTCGTGCAATTCGCATTGAGTATTACCCGCACAAAACGTCACAGAGCCATCATTTTGTCATCAGCACCAAGAACGGCGACATGACCATAGCGGAGAAGGGCAAGCGTGACCCATCATCGCTGCGTTGCTGGCAGCGTGGAGTTCCTCGGCGAGAAACACCGCCACACCTTGTCCGCATCCCCACCATTCAGTCGCTGCGCTCCCGCCTTGGTGGGATTTTCGCAGTGGTTATCGCCGACGGGCAATGGGTCAGCCTGCTCAAGATTTCAAACACACAGATTTTTGCAGGTGGCGCAAAATCACGCAAACAGAATCTTCCTTCCGCCTCGACACACTATTCTCGACACAGCGTGCCGCTTGCATTTACTTTCTGCGAAATTATGGATAGTATCCGTTATAGAGGCCAATTTAAAGAACGTGGGCTGCGGATTTTGCCAATTCGGGAAAAAGGGCTAACTTTGCAGCGGAAAAGAAAGTACCGTGACAAAACTTGACGATATCAAACAACGAATCGACCTGCCAGTGTTCCGGCTGGTGGGTTCAGTGGCCGACGCGCTTCACCGCGAGTGCTATGTGGTGGGTGGTTACGTGCGTGACCTGCTGCTGGAGCGCGGCAGCAAGGACATCGACTTCGTGAGCGTGGGCAACGGCATTGAGTTGGCTCGTGCGGTGGCACGGCGCATCGGGCGAAAAGCGCACCTGAGCGTGTTCAAGACCTACGGCACAGCCCAGGTGAAGACCCGCGAATGGGAACTGGAGTTTGTGGGAGCTCGCCGCGAGAGCTACAGCCGCGACAGCCGCAACCCCGTGGTGGAGGACGGCACGCTGGCCGAGGACATGCGCCGCCGCGACTTCACCATCAACGCCATGGCCATCCAGGTGAACAGCGCGCACTTTGGTGAGCTGCTCGACCCGTTTGATGGCGTGGGCGACCTGGAGCGCCGGATTATCCGCACGCCGCTGGACCCCGACATCACCTTCAGCGACGACCCGCTACGCATGATGCGCGCCGTGCGCTTCGCCACGCAACTGGGTTTAGACCTGCATCCGTCCACTGCCGAGGCCATCGGCCGCAATGCGCAGCGCATAGGCATCATCACCCACGAGCGCATAGCCGACGAGCTGATGAAAATCATGCGCTCGCCCCGCCCGTCGTGCGGGTTCGCGCTGCTCGACGAGTGCGGCCTGCTGCCACTCATCTTCCCCGAGCTCACAGCGCTGAAAGGCGTTGACACCAGCCACGGTCGCGGCCACAAAGACAACTTCCTGCACACGCTGCAAGTGCTCGACAACGTGGCGTCGTGCAGCGAGAACGAGTGGCTGCGCTGGGCCGCGCTGCTGCACGACATTGGCAAGCCCGCCACCAAGCGCTGGGACCCGCAGCAGGGGTGGACGTTCCACAACCACAATTTCATCGGCGAGAAGATGGTGCCCAAAATTTTCTCGCGGCTGCGGCTGCCCATGAGCGAGCACATGAAATATGTGAAAAAGCTGGTGGGCCTGCACATGCGTCCGATTGCGCTGGTCGAGAGTTTTGTGACCGATTCGGCCGTGCGTCGGCTGCTCTTTGAGGCCGGCGACGACATCGACGACCTGATGGTGCTGTGCAAGGCCGACATCACCAGCAAGAACCAGGAGAAGGTGCAGCGGTTCCGCGACAACTTCGACCTGGTGAAGCGCAAGCTCGTCGACATCGAAGAGAAAGACCGCGTGCGCAACTTCCAGCCCCCGATCGACGGTCAGGCCGTGATGGACACCTTTGGGCTGCCGCCCAGTCCGCCGGTGGGGTTGATCAAGGATGCCATCAAAGATGCCATTCTTGACGGCGACATCCACAACAACTACGCCGAGGCCTACGGGCTGATGCTTAGCCGTGCCGCCGCACTGGGCTACGAGCCGGTGCACAAGGGACAATTGTGCCACACGACAATCGACACTTGGCTGGGGGCGGTAACCCTTGCCTGCTGCACGAGCGGCATTGTGCTGGTGACGCTGGGCGATGCGCGTGAGCAGGTGGAGCGCGCCGCGCGGCAACTGCGCCTCGTCACCTGCGAGGCGGTGCCCCCGCTGCTGGCCGAGTGTGCACGGCAGCTGCAAGCCTACCTCGCCGGCGAGCTGCGTGAGTTCTCACTGCCACTGTGCCTGCATGGCACCGAGTTCCAGCACGCTGCCTGGCAGGTGCTGCAAGGCATCGCCTACGGCCACACCATCACCTACGGCGAGCAGGCCGCCCGCCTGGGCCGTACCACGGCAGCACGCGCCGTGGCGCAGGCCAACCGCCAGAACCCGCTGTGCATCATCGTGCCCTGCCACCGCGTGGTGGCCGCCGACGGCACACCAGGCGGCTACCGCCTGGGCACCGACGTGAAGTGCCGCCTGCTCGACCTGGAGCGCAGCCACAACACGCAGCCAACGCAGGAGGATGGACAACAACAAAAGGACAACTAATCACATAACCTTCATTACCCGCTATGAGTCAATTCAAAGTATTCTCTGGAAGCAAGTCACGCTACGTGGCCAGCGAGATTGCCCACGACCTGGGCATGGAACTGGGCAAAATGAACATCATGCACTTTGCCGACGGTGAGTTCGAGGTGTCGTACGAGGAATCGGTGCGCGGTGCCAACGTGTACCTGATTCAGTCCACGTTCCCCAACACCGACAACCTGATGGAACTGCTGCTGATGATTGACGCAGCCAAGCGCGCGTCGGCGAAGTCGATTGCCGCCGTGATTCCCTACTTTGGCTGGGCGCGCCAGGACCGCAAGGACAAGCCCCGCGTGTCGATTGCCGCCAAGCTGGTGGCCGACCTGCTGAGCGCCGCCGGCATCGACTGCCTGATCACGATGGACCTGCACGCCGACCAAATCCAAGGCTTCTTCGATGTGCCGGTGAACCACCTCTACGCCTCGTCGGTGTTCATTCCCTACATCAAGTCGCTGCACCTGCCCGACATGGTGATTGCCAGCCCCGACGTTGGCGGTGCGAAACGCGCCAACGGCTACGCGAAATACTTCGACGCCCCGCTGGTGCTGTGCCACAAGGTGCGCGCCAAGGCCAACGTGGTGGACACGATGACCGTGATTGGCGACGTGAAGGACAAGAACGTGATACTGGTCGACGACATGATTGACACGGCAGGCACGATATGCAAGGCGGCCAACCTGATGCGCGACAATGGCGCCAAGAGTGTTCGCGCACTGGCCTCGCACGCCATCATGAGCAACCCCGCCAGCGAGCGAATCATGAAGAGCGCCCTCGACGAGGTGATTGTGTCCAACTCCATTCCGTTCGACACCAGCAACTGCCCCAAGGTGAGCGTGATCAGCATTGCCTCGCTGTTTGCCGACACCATCCAGCGCGTGCACGACAACCGCTCCATCAGCACACAGTACCTGCTGTAGGCCAGGAGTAGTCACAAAAGGCAGGCCACGTTCCGCTGTGGGAGCGCGGCCTGTGCATTACAGGCACTCCAGCAGCTGGTCGACCTGCTGTGAGGTGGTGGCCCAGCTGGTGCACAGGCGAATGAGGGTGTGGTGGTGGTCAACGGGCGAGAAATTGTCGAAGCCCACGCGCTCGGCCAGGGCGGGCAGGCGGTCGTTGGGCAGGACGAGGAACTGCTGGTTGGTGGTCGAGTGGCCGTGCATGGTGTAGCCCTTGGCCTCGAGGCCGCGTCGCAGGCGCATGGCCTGGGTGATGGCGTTGCGGGCGATGTCGAAGTACAGCCCGTGTGTGAACAGGGTGTCGAATTGCAGCCCCAGCAGCCAGCCCTTGGCCAACAGGGCGCCGCGCTGCTTGATGAGTCCGCGCGGGATGGTGAGCGCGGGGTTGGACACCACGACGGCCTCGCCGAAGAGCGCCCCCACCTTGGTGCCGCCAATGTAGAACACATCGCACAGCCGCGCCAGTTGGGGCAAGGAGATGTCGCAGTCGGGCGACATCAGCCCGTAGCCCAGGCGCGCGCCGTCGATGAACAAGAGCAAGCCGTAGTCGTCGCACAGGCTGCGCATCCGCTCCAGGTCGGCACGGGTGTAGAGCGTGCCCATCTCGGTGGGAAACGAGGCGTAGAGCACACGGGGCACCACATAGTGTTCCCAACCCACGGCATCATATTCGGTCTTGAGCGCGGCCAAATGGTGTTCGAGGTGGTCGAGGTCGATTTTGCCGTCGAGCGCCGGCAGCGGCATCACCTTGTGTCCGCAAGCCTCGATGGCGCCCGATTCGTGCACGTTGATGTGCCCCGTGGTGGCGGCCATCACCCCCTGGTTGTGGCGCAGCAGCGCGTCGAGCACGATTGTGTTGGTATGCGTGCCTCCCACAAGCAGGCGCACCTCGGCCTGGTGCAGCCCGCAGGCCTCGCGGATTTTCTCGCAAGCGCAGCGCGTGTAGGGGTCGTAGCCGTAGCCGTCGGTCTTCTCCAGGTTCACTGCCGCCAGCCGCTGCAAAATCGCCGGGTGGCAGCCCTCCATATAGTCGCAACTGAATTTCAACATGGTGCAAAAATTAGAAAATAACTTGGATATGGCCCCACACATCAAGGCAGACTCAAGGCAAGTCGCAAGCCGAGTGCAGTGCGCCAATAAGCCGGTGTGCAAGCGCGACACGACACCCGGCAGAACTGCGCGTCGAATGCCCATCCGCCGCCACGTCCCACACGACGTTGCCCCGTACCGGTGTCAGGTCCCAAGGGATTCGCTGACGGCGAACTGCTGTAATACGTGCTGCCGTAGAAGTCGCTGCACCACTCCCACACGTTCCCGCTCATGTCGTAGAGGCCGAGCTCGTTAGGTGCCTTGGTAGCCACGGCGTGGGTGCCGTAGTTGTAATTGTCGCCCCCCAGCGCGTAGGTGTTGTCGTAGTACCACGCCACCTCGCGAATGGAGTTGCTACCCGCATAGGTGTAGCCCTTGCTCAGTTTGCCGCCATGGGCAGCATATTCCCACTCGGCCTCGGTGGGCAGGCGGAAGTGCTCGCCCGTCAACGCATTCAGCCGTGTGATGAAAGTTTGGCAGGCAGTCCAGCTCACTTGCTCCACCGGGCGATTCGAGTTGCCTTTGAACCAACTCGGGTTGCTCCCCATCACGGCCACCCACAGTGCCTGTGTCACCTCGGTTTGGCCAATCATGAAGTTGTCCAAAGTCACCTCGTGGGCGGGTTTCTCATGATTAAGGACCACGCTGCCCTGCTCGGCGGTGGCCCCCATGGTGAAGGTGCCGCCCTCTACCAGCACCATCTTGAACGACACCCCCATGACCGTGAACTCCTTGAAATCAACAGGCGGGTCGCCCCCAAAGTCCTTGTGCAGCATCACGTTCACCACGATGTTCAGGTCGTCGATGTCGACCACGCCGTTGGCATTGACGTCGGCGGCGGGGAAGTCGGCCCAAGCGGCCTTGCGCACCATGATGTTGATGACAGCGTTCAGGTCGTCGACGTCGACCACGCCGCTGCCATCGGCATCGCCGCGCACACCGCCCCACGCCGGCAATGACAGCAGCATGGCGGCCATGAGGACAAGCAAATGAGAAAACCTTTTCATGAGGATTCAGAAATATTTGGCTGCAAATATAGCAATAATTCCCGAACTATCATCCAATCAAGACAAAGAATATACATTTTTTCACAAGCATGATAGACCGACATCGTTTAACGGCTTGAGTTCATACACTTGACCGCACATCAAGTGGGTTCGCACACATCAACAGCCACCTTCATATCAAGCAGGCAAACGCCGTTCTTTATCTTGCAATTTACATAACTCGCCCTTAATATAACCTGGAAATCAGCTGCTTGACTTCGGACAGGAACTGACCTTGAACTCGTGCAAGAACCGGCACATCAGCCAGGCGTTCCACTTGTAGGCACGATAGAACGAGCCCTCTTGAAACAAGTGGACAACGCGCTGCATCTCGCGGTCGCCGCGGGCGGTCTCAAATTCCAATGGGGCAAAGGTGAAATTCTACGGCACGTGCACAGCACGGACGGAACGCCCGAAGCCGCGAGTGTAGTAGTCCTGGATCGCGTCGCCCAAACGGAAGTACAGGCTGTAGGCGCAAGATGAGTCGTCCGCGCCGAGCGTGCGCGACCAATAGTAGCCGTTGCCACCCGCATCGTGGAGCAAACCGTCCCAGCGGATGCCAGCCGCGGGAAAGAAGATGCTGTTGCCATTCGGGCCGGTCGCCAACAGGCCATACACATGCTGGTCATCCCCGATATCGCGGCTCGTCAATTGCCAGGAACAATTTTTTTCAAGCTCCTTAATCTGCTCCCACGATGGCATACGCGCCCCACCGCCCCAGTTGGCGGCGGCGGCATCGTCGGCAAGGTCCAGTTCCGTCTTGTTGTCGACAAAACCGTCAAAACCATAATTTGTGCAGTACTTCGTGAAGCCGCCACTAAGCCAACGATTCTGTGCGTCATAGTACCCTTTTCGATACCACTTGTACGTGTCATAGTTGTAGACCTCCTTGGGGGTTGTCTCGCCCCAGGCGAAATAGTCGCCGTAATCCTCGGGCGTGGCGGCGCCTATGTTGCGTGATGCCCACAGCGTGCCGCTCGGCAGACCCAGGTCAACCCAGTCGCCCTCCGCTTGCGAGCCGCCACCGTCCTTGCCAAGCATGACATTGATGACCTCGTTCAGGTCGTCGATGTCGACGGCACCGTCGCCGTTCACGTCGGCGGCGGGGAAGTCGTCCTGCGTGGCTTTGTGCAGCATCACGTTGATGACGGCGTTGACGTCGTCGATGTCAACCACGCCGCTGCCGTTC
>JAFSYB010000034.1 GCA_017443765.1 Muribaculaceae bacterium
CCAAATCCTTATGCTCGCCAAAGACTTTCTTGAACGTTAAGTCGGCTTTAGGGTCAAGATAGCGTTTCATAATGGCCAAATTATAGATTGCAAACGCAATATTACGCAATTAGTTTCCAAGTATTGTAGCAGGTCACCACCCACAAGCGGAAAACCCGCACACAGGGGAGCGTGATAACCCGGCTACCCCCTGTCAAGTTTTCTATCGCAAAATTATAAATACTGTTTCATTCCACAAAATAAAAAGGCAAAAAAATCTGGTACAACAAGAAGAAAACTTCCGTCTTCAACAGGAGCGGGCTCTTGGGAGGAGCAACTTTTCACGTTGTGAATCCACCTTAATCGGCTGGCTGTGGTTCAGGGCAAAAGCCACTGAAGCTCGGGCGGATTCATCCAGCGCACAGGGCAGGTGAATGGAGTTTGCAGATGTAGGTGTCCCTCAAATTCGCCTAATTCGTGCAATTCGAATTGAGTATGAATTACCCACACAAACGTTGCTGAGCCAAAAAACCTTTTAGTCTAAAACGCCCAACGCCAGCGTCACCGAGGCTTATTTTGTTCCGTAGGGTTCTATGGGTTCGGCGGCGATGGCAGCCGACGTGGTGGGTGCACCGTAGGACGATTCGAGGGTTGGCGCTGTCGACGTCTGCTCGAGCACAATGCGACTCAATGTCACCACGAGCGATTCCAGCGTTTTGTGCATCACAGCCGGCTTGAGTTCACATTCCCACACGGTGATCACGTTGAAGCCCAGCCTTTGCAGTCGTGCCGCCGAGGCGCTGTCGCGCTGCCGGTTGCGGGCAATTTTCGCACGCCAAAAGTCGCTGTTGGTGCGCGGCAGCCTAAAAGCCCCACAGTCATGCCCGTGCCAGAAACAGCCGTTGACAAAAATCACCGTGTTCCACTTGCGCAGCACAATGTCGGGGCGTCCGGGCAACGTCTTGTCGCACAGCCGGTAGCGAAAGCCATGACGCCACAGGCAGCGGCGCACCACCAGCTCGGGACGCGTGTCGCGGCTGTGGATGCTGCTCATGCAGTGGTGACGCTGCAGCGGGGTCATGGTGTCGGCCATCGCTCATTCATAAATAATGTGGTGAAGAGCCGACACGGGGTACTCGTCGTCGGTGCCGGCATTATACACAATCTCCATTCCGGCGTATTCGGCATCGACATACAGGTCGTCGAAGCGCCGCCACTGCGGGGGGCCGTAGTCGTAGCTTTGCCGGTAGAGGAGCAATCGCGTGCGGCTGGCGTTGAACTCATACCACCCGCCGCCGCAGCATTGCTCGCCAGGCAGCAGCAACTCGCGGTGAAGGGTGACCAACCCCAGGCGCAATCGGCCACCGGTGGTGAGAATGAATTTGGGGTGTAACATAATTCGTGAGTGGTTTGATGGCGCAAACTTACTGCTTTTTTGCCATCTGTGCAAACGTGCAGCCAACAAACATCAAAAAACGCGTGTCGCCGCCCGAAAATGAGTGGCGACAGCGTGCGCCGTGTTCTTGCAGCTTGCACTCACGAGCTTTCAATCCACACCTTTTTCGGCACCTTGAATTACATTTTGTTATACATATCCACAAAAATGCTGACAAAATTTTGCAAAGTCGCAACTTTTGCCTAAATTTGCACATTCATTATCTCGAGGTGGGTTCTATAGTCGCAAATAAAGTTATGTAAGGTTAGCTGCACTCGAGCAATTTATAGCCCCCGCCTTGAAAAGAGCCAAGCCGCCACGGGCCCGACGCAAGCACCCGGAGCTGCACATTATTAAATTAACTTTATCAAACGTTGTTTTTATGAAGAAGTACCTACTCACGATGGCATTAGTAGCCGCGACACTGGCAGCGAGTGCCTTCAACCTGGCACCCATGCCGCCGATGACCCAGGCCCAGCTGGGCGAGAAGCTCAACGCCCAAAAGGCCACCCCCGAGATGATTAACCGCATGGCCGAGGAAACGCTTGCCGCCACCCCCGAGGGCCTCCATCGCCTGACCACCCCCGTGAGCAAGGCCAGCGACCTGGTGGGCGGTTACACCCATTACTACCAAATGGCCACCGAGCCCGTCAGTGACGTGAGTACTGCCAGCGCCACCAGCTACACCAGCCAGCTGGTCGTCTTTGATGCCGACGACGCCGCCGGAACGGTGAAAATCGCCGGGCTCTTCGATGCCGCCATCACAGCACGCCTCGACATGACCTCCTACAGATACCCGGCACTCGTGCTCGACGACCAAACCGACGTGTGCCACGCGCGAATCGCTGTGGACGGCACCACCGTCGACATCACCTGCAACGTGATTGGCCTGCTCTATGAGAACGACAACTGGTATTACTCCGACATCGTTGCCTACGTGCGCGGCGACCAAATCATCTGGGGCAACAACATCTGGCTCACACGCATCATCTCGCACATCCTCACCGAGGGCGACCAATACAACGAGTTCCTCACCTACCGGCTCAACCCCGTGTGGATGCCCGGTGCCACCACGCTGCCCGACGACGCGGTGAACGGTGTGACCACTTACCGCTACGACCCCTTCAACCTCGACCTGAGCGCTCCGTCGACCATTACTCAGGACGACAACTACAACGTGAGCGTGACCAACTTCGCCGGCTTGAGCCAGGAGCCGCTGAACATCAAACTGCAAGAGGGACGCACCTGGACTGCCGACCACCCCGCTATGTTCACCAACGACAATGGCACTTTTGTGTTCTACGGCCTGAACGTGACCACAAGCACCACCTACCTGATTGATGCCTACGGCACCGGAAACAACAAGAATCTCACATTCAGTTGCGAGTGGACGGGATATGACTCAAACACCAACTACTGGCTGGGTCAGCGCCACCCCGCCACCATCACCCTGGCACAGGGACGCTTCGACTACCCCGAGCAGTTCTACCTGTTGGGCTCGTTCAACGACTGGGACGAGCAGAACCCGCTGGCCATGACCAAGGACGAAAATGGCAACTGGACCGCCACCCTGGCAATGGATGCCGGTGCCGAGTTCAAGCTCAAGGACATCACCGGCGACTGGATTGGTGCCGAAAGCCAGGGCAACTTTATCGTGCAGAAAGAGCAGGTGCAGAACGGCACCGCAATCTCGATGGGTTACGGCGAGGGATACATGAACCTGCAAATCCCCGTGGCCGGCACCTGGACGCTCACCCTGGACCCGAGCGAGATGAAGCTGGTCATCACGGGCACGTGGGTCGACCCCGAGCAATACTACCTCATCGGCTCGTTCAACAACTGGGACCTCGACACCCAGCTGCCACTGACCCTTGAGGACGGCAAGTGGGTCATCACCCAGGAGATGGAGGCCGATGCCGAGTTCAAGTTCCGCAACGAGAAGGACGAGTGGATTGGCGGCCTGAGCGACGGCAACTTCATCGTCACTAAGGAGCAGGTGGAGAGCGCCACCGAAATCACCCTGGGCTTTGGCAACGAGTACATGAACTTCCAGATTCCCGTGGCCGGCACATGGACACTGACTATTGACCAGGCAACCCGCAAGCTGGTCATCGCCGGCGAGTGGAACGAGCCCGTGGTGGAGAACCACATCTACATCCTGGGCGAGGTGAACGACAACGACTGGGCACCCAACGTGGGCGTGGAGATGACCACCGACGACAACAACATCTTCACCGCCGAGGTGAACTTCAAGGGAGCCACCCAGGGCTACAGCTACTTCAGCTTCACCACGCAACTGGGCGAGGATGCCGAGGACTGGGACGCCATTGCCCCCTACCGCTTTGGCGCAGTGAGCGAGGGCGACTTCCTGGTCACCGACGAGTGGATTGGCCCTGAGCTGTCGCTCACCCGCGACAACGGGCAAGCCTACAAGATTTCCGCCGGCGACTACACGCTCACCGTGAACCTGGAAACCATGAAACTGGTCATCGACAAGAAGAATGTGTCGGTTGTCGGCGACCTCACAGGCGATGGCAACGTCGATGTCGAAGACCTAAACGAGCTCATCAACGTCATTCTCAACGATGGCGACACCACCGGTGTGGTGGGCAACGCCGATGTGAACGGCGACGGCATCTGCGACATCGAAGATGTGAACGCCTTGATTAACATCATCTTGAGCAACTAAACACTGCAAGCCATTCAGGCTGCCACAGGGCCGTCGGCATCTCGCCGACGGCCCTGCGGCATTCAAACCATATAGATTTTTCAAAAAAATCTTTCAATCTTTTGGCCAATTGGAAAAAAGAAACTAACTTTGCACGACTTAATAGGCATAATCCATTACATCACAATCATTCAAGTAGCCAACGCAAAAACAAATACTTTTTTATTCACCCTTTAATTTTTACCAAACGAGATGAAGAAATTCTTACTCACGATGGCCGTTGCTGCCGCCACGCTGGCAGCAAGTGCCTTCAACCTGGCTCCGGTGAACGAGGCACAGCTTGGTGCCCCGATGAACCTGAAGAAAGCCACCCCCGAGATGGTGAACAAGCTGGCGGCCCAAACCGTTGCCAACCGCGCACCCCAAAGGCTCAACAGCCCCGTGACCGTGGCCAGCGACCTGCAAGGCAGCTATGTGTGGGACTATGAGACGGCCAGCAGCCGCGCCGAAGACCCCTCAACCGTCACCGGCACCGCCGGCTCCAACGATGTGCTCATCTACGGCGCCGATGATGCAGCCGGTACGTTCAAAATCGCCGGTATGTTCGACGCCGCCATCACCGGCACGCTCGACCTGACCACCTACCAGTATCCCACGTTCAGCATCGCCGATGACGAGAACGTGTGTTATGCCACCATCAGCGTGAGTGGTAACTCGGTAGCCCTCAACTGCAGCATTAGCGGTTTGTTCTACTATGAGGGCGATGACACCAACAGCGCCGGCTGGTACTACACCGACAATGTGGCTTTCGTTATCGACGGCGAAATCCTGTGGGCCACCAACGTGTGGCTTACACGCATTATCTCGCACGTCATCACTGAGGGCTACAGCCAGTACGAGGGCTACTACCTCACCCCGCTGTGGAAACCCGGCAGCACGTTTACCGAGGCACCGGAAGCCTTCAACGGCCTGACCACCTACAACTACGGCGAGATTGACATGGTTGCGCCCAGCGTCATCACCGAGGACGAGGACTATGTGGTGAGCGTGACCAACTTCGCCGGCTTGAGCGAGAACCCGCTGTACATCACTCTGGAGGAGGGCCGCACCTGGACCGCCGACCACACCGTCCTGTTCACCAACAACAATGGATCTTTTGTGTTCTACGGCCTGAACGAAGATGCCAGCGAGCTGATTAATGTCACCGGCACGGGCACCGACACCGAGCTCACCTTTGGCTGCACCTGGACCGGCTACGACGGCGAAACCAGCTACTGGCTGGGTCAGCGCAACGCCGCCACCATCACCCTGCTCGACGGCGTGTTCACCTATCCCGGCGAGAATGAACCCGATCCCGCCATGTACCTCATTGGCTCGTTCAACAACTGGGATCCCGAGACCCAGCTGCCCATGACCCTCGAAAATGGCAAGTGGGTCATCACCCAGGAGATGGAGGCCAATGCCGAGTTCAAGTTCCGCAACGAGAAAGACGAGTGGATTGGCGGCGTGAGCGACGGCAACTTCATCGTCACTAAAGAGCAGGTCGAGGAAGGCACCGAAATCACGCTGTTCTACGGCGAAGGTGGCATGAACTTCCAGATTCCCGTGGCCGGCACTTGGACACTGACCGTTGACCCGGAGACGGGCAAGCTGGTCATCGCCGGCGAGTGGAACGAGCCCGTCGAGGAAACCCACCTCTACATCCTGGGCAACGTGGGTGACCAGGAATGGGATCCCAGCGTGGGCACCGAGATGGAGGCCACCGACGACAACGTGTTTGAGTACACCGGCACGTTCAACGACAACAGCTACTTCAGCTTCACCAAGAAGCTGGCCGAGACCAGCGGCGACTGGGACGCCATCAAGGCTTACCGCGTGGGCGCTACCAGCAACGACTTCGTGATTGACGACCTGCTCGGCGAGCCCATCGCCCTGGGCGAGTGGGCTACCAGCGCCGACAACGCCTTCTTGATTGCTGGCGGCGGCGAGTACACCATCACGGTTGACCTGACCGACATGGTTGTGACATTTACCAAGACTATGATTGAAATTCCCGTCGAGGCCATCACGCTCAACTACACCGACGAGGACGACGTGGTGCTTGAGGCCGGCGCAACGCTGCAGCTCACTGTGAGCGCATTGCCCGCAGGCGCCATCGTGCCCGAAGTAATCTGGACCAGCAGCGACGAGAACGTGGCCACCATCGATGAGAACGGACTGGTGACCGCCAAGGAGCTGCCCGTGAAGGAGGCTCTTGATGAGGAAATGAATATTCTGCGCGTTCCCGCCGAGGAGGAAGGCTACTACTTCGTGCCCGTGACCTTGACCGCCACCGTTGCTGATGCAGTTACCACCGCTCCCCTGAGCGCCAGCGTGACCATCTACGTCAAGGGGCAGACCGTTTCCACCGGTATCGAAGATGTTAACGCTGTCAACGGCAACGTGACCTACGTCAACGTGATGGGTCACACCAGCAGCGTGCCCTTCCAGGGCGTGAACATCATCATGCGCAACGGCAAGGCCGTGGGCAAGGTGGTGAAATAAACACCATCAAGCGTAACGCTTGACTGAACAATCACTTGCGCGGGCATAACAACCCGCGCAAGTTTTTTTGCTTACGACCCCACACAAGTGACACACGAGCGCATGCTGCCGCAATCGAATCGGCCATATATTTTGCCATTTCAGTTCTTTTTTGTAATTTAGCCGATTATTTGGCGCACGACACGGTGCGCCGCCCATTGGCAGAAACCGATAAATAATTGATATAGAATGACAAACAACAAGCGAATACGCATTGGCATCACCCACGGGGATACCAATGGCATCGGTCTGGAAGTGGCCATGAAAGCCGTGGCCGACGACATGCTGACCGAGTTGTGCACGCCCGTGCTCTACGGCTCATCCAAGGTGATGGCCTACCACCGCAAGGCCATTGAGATGCAGCAGTTCAACCCGAATGTGGTCAAGAGCGCCCAGGACATCAAGGACGGCGCGGTGAACCTGGTGGATGTCGTCACCGATGAGGTGAAGGTGGAACTGGGCCAGGCGAGCAAGCAGGCGGGCAAGGCCGCCCTCGACGCGCTGGAGGCCGCCGTGGCCGACCTGCGTGACGGGCACATCGACGCGCTGGTGACCGCCCCCATCAACAAGGACAACATCCAGAGCGAGCAGTTTCAGTTTCCCGGCCACACCGAGTTTCTTCAGGCTCGGTGCGGCGGCGAGGGCAAAGCGCTGATGGTGCTGTGCAGCGACCTGCTGCGTGTGGCCTTGGTCACCATCCACATGCCGCTGTCGCAGGTGCCGCAGGCCATCACACAGGAGGCCATCGTGGAGCGGCTGCACACGTTCGACGCGTCGCTGCGGCGCGACTTCGGCCTTGAGCGGCCGCGCATTGCCGTGCTGGGCCTGAACCCGCACGCCGGCGAGAACGGACTGCTCGGCACCGAGGAGCAGGAAATCATTGCCCCGGCCATCACACAGGCCTACGATGAACACATCCTGGCCTTTGGCCCCTACTCGGCCGACGGCTTCTTTGCGCACGAGCAGTGGCGGCACTTCGACGGCGTGCTGGCCATGTACCACGACCAGGGGCTGGCACCGTTCAAGGCTGTGGCCCGCGGCACGGGCGTGAACTTCACCGCCGGCCTGCCCATTGTGCGCACCAGCCCCGACCACGGCACAGCCTACGACATTGCCGGCAAGAATGTCGCCGACCCCGCCTCGATGCGCCAGGCCATCTATGCCGCCATCGACATCTGCCGCAACCGCGCACGCCACGACGAGGCCACCGCCAACCCGCTGGGAAAGCTCTACGAGGCGCGAGGCCGCGACAACGTGGTGCTGGACTTGACTAAAGAGGGATAAGATGCACTACGCCATCATTGCAGCCGGCGAGGGCTCTCGCCTGGCACAGGAGGGCGTTGACAAGCCCAAGCCGCTCGTGGAGCTGGGCGGCACGCCCATGGTGAAGCGCCTGACCGACATCATGGTGCGCTGCCACGCCGAGAGCGTGAGCATCATCGTGAACGAGTTCATGACCGAGGTGCGCGAGTTCCTGGCTTCGCTCACGCTGCCCGTGCCACTGAATGTGGTGGTGAAAACCACGCCCAGCTCGATGCACAGTTTTCATGAGCTGAGCCGCGTGCTGCCGCGGGGCAAGTTCTGCCTCACCACAGTAGACACCATCTTTCGCGAGGATGACTTTGCCAGCTACATAGCCGCCTTTGAGGCCGACAGCACGCACGATGGCCTGTGGGCGGTGACACCGTTCATCGACGACGAGAAGCCGCTCTACGTCGACGTGGACCACACGATGCGCATCACCGCGTTCCGCGACCAGGCGTTTCAGGGCGCACGCTACGTGTCGGGCGGCGTTTACGCCATGACCGACAGGGCTTTCGCCGTGCTCGACCAGTGCCTGCAACGGGGCATTGCCCGCATGCGCAATTTCCAGCGCGCGCTGCTCGACAGCGGCTTCAACCTGCAAGCCTACAGCATCGACAAGATTATCGATGTTGACCACGCCGCCGACATCGCCACCGCCGAAGCATTCATCAACCTACCACCCACTGATTACTGAAAACCAACCCGTTATGGCCGAAATCACCATTGCCGGCATCCTGCGTGCCGGAGCCTACTCGCCCAACCACATTGGCAACGACACTGCCATCTTCAACGCCACGGCCGATGAGCTGCGCAAGCGCGGCTGCTTGGTGAACATCTACACCGAGGAGCAATTCAACCGCGACGGCGTGCAAGAGGAAATCATCTTGAATATGTGCCGCGAGCGTGAATCCATTGCCCGGCTGCAACAGCTTGAGGACGAGGGACGCCTCGTTGTCAACTCGGGCTACGGCATCGAGAACTGCACGCGCGAGCGCATGACACGCATCCTGCTCGCCGCCGGCATTCCCTATCCCCAGAGCCTGATTGTGAACACCAACGAGAACATCAAGCCCCTCATCAAGCAGGCGGGGTTCAAGAGCTGCTGGATCAAGCGCGGCGACTTCCATGCGATGCACAAGGAGGACGTGAGCTACGTGCGCCATGCCGACGAGGCCCAGGAGGTGCTCCAGGAGTATTTCTACCGAGGCATCACACGCGCTGTGATCAACGTGCACTTGGTGGGCGACCTCGTGAAGTTCTACGGCCTGCGAAACTCGCCGTTCTTCTTCTGGTTCTACCCTTTCGACCAGGGACACAGCAAATATGGCTGGGAGCAGGTCAATGGCGAATCGCACGGCTACCCATTCGACGAGAGCTACCTCAAGCAGGTGTGCAACCAGGCGGCCGAGGAGGTGAACATCGACATCTATGGCGGCGACTGCATCGTGGACAAAGACGGTTCGCTGCAAATCATCGACTTCAACGACTGGCCCAGCTTCGCCCCATGCCGCAACGAGGCCGCACCCCACATCGCCAAGGCGGTGCTCAACATCATCAAAAACGCATAGGCCAACCCCAAGGGGCTTTGTGAACCAAGTGCCCAGCGCAGAGCCGGCCTCCGACAGCAAAACGCGCTGCCAGCATCACCCCATGTTACAAGCCCCCATTCGCACCCATATATATTTACCCACTATCCATTCATGACACTTCGAGAAGAATACCGTGCCTCGCTCAAGTCGATGGACACCGAGGAGCATATCGACCTGTGGTTCTACCGCCCGCTGGGCTTCCTGTGGGCGAAGTTGTTTGCCCGCATAGGCGTCACCCCCAACTGGGTGACCATTGCCAGCATTGTGCTGGGTGTGACTGGCGGCGTGCTCCTGTACTGGGGCCGGCAACCCCTGTTGTGGCTCAACTATGTGGGCATCGCGCTCATCATCTGGGCCAACACCTACGACAGTGCCGACGGGCAGCTGGCCCGCCTCACCAAGCAATACTCCCGCCTGGGGCGCATCCTCGACGGCATGAGTGGCGACCTGTGGTTCATTGCCATTTATTTCGCGCTCGTGCTGCGCGAGATACACTTTGGCGATGCACTCGCCAGTGATTTCTTTGCCCGGTACCCCTGGGTGATTTGGCTGTTGGCCATCGCCGCGGGGCTGAGCCACGCCCGACAGGCGGCCAGCGCCGACTACTACCGGCAGTTCCACCTCTATTTCCTCAAGGGCAAGGAGAGCAGCGAGCTCGACAGCAGCGAGCAACTCGCACAGGCCTGCAGCCAGGTGCCCTGGCGCGGCAATTTCTTCAAGAAGCTCACCATGCTTGTCTATCTCAACTACACCAAGCAGCAGGAGGCCCCCACGCGCAACCTGCAAGCACTGCGCAGCGAGCTGCAAGCACGCTATGGCGACCAGCCAGCACCGCAGCAGTTCCGCGACGATTTCCGACACGCCAGCCTACCCATGATGAAGTACACCAACATGCTCTCGTTCAACACCCGCATCATCGCCATGTTCCTCGCTGTGATCTTCAAGGTACCCTGGCTCTACTTTGTGTTTGAGCTGGTGGCGCTCAACATCATGATGGTGTACATGATTGCTTGTCACGAGCGGTTCTGCCGCCGCCTAACCCTGGCCTTGCAAGATGGAAAATATCCAAGGCATAATCTTTGACTACGGCGGCACGCTCGACAGCCGTGGCGTGCACTGGAGCGAGGTGATTTGGCAAGGTTACTGCCACGCGTGCCTCCACAACCAGATAAGCAAGGGACAATTCCGCGAGGCGTATGTGCACGCCGAGCGCGAGCTGGCCCGCGTGCGCCACATCCTGCCCGGCGATAATTTCCTTGACTTGATGCGGAAAAAGGTGGCCATCGAGGCGCAGGCACTGCGCGAAGCCGTGCCAGCCTGTGCCGGTGCGCTCGACAGCCACGCCGTGGAGGAAATTGCCCAGTATTGCTACCGGCAGGCACGCGAATGTATCGACGAGGCACGCCCCGTGCTCGAGGCGCTCGCCGCCAGGCTGCCGATGATGATGGTGAGCAACTTCTATGGCAACGTGGGCAGCGTGCTCGACGACATGGGCATCCGCCACTTGTTCAAAGGCGTGATTGAGAGTGCTGTGGTGGGGGTGCGCAAGCCCAACCCCACGCTGTTCCGTCTTGGGGTTGACGCACTCGAGCTGCCCGCCGCGCAGGTGCTTGTGGTGGGCGACAGCCTGCGCAAGGACATCGAGCCAGCCGAGAGCTTAGGCTGCCCGGCGCTCTGGCTCAAGGGAAAAGGCTGGACACCCGACGAGGATGCCCGCACTCACCCACACACCATCACACACATTGCCCAAGTGCTCAAGTACGTCCCATAGCTTTTTTCGGCCCAAAGCCGCGTCAGTGTCACGCGAGCATCAAGCTGAAGGAGCTGTCTGCTTCAAAGCCGCTGGATGTGTCTTGAAGAGGAAACTTCATTGCACAAAACTGCCATCAATCAGTTTTCGCATCACCGCAAAAAACAAGCAATGCCCACAACATAAAAACCATTTCAATCTTTTGTTCGCGGATTTCATTCCATATCATGCATTTTCACACATTTATACCCACATTACAAGATGGAATAGAATGGGATAAAATTACAGCTAAAATTAGGCGTATAGCTCATTTTGCAGGATGATTTCACGTAGTAGGTATTCAATAGCTCAAATTGCAGGATGACATTTCGTCAATTCCTCATAGCCGTTTCATTGCCAATTATTATCTGTGCATCGCAGTCTGAAGCATAGTGGAG
>JAFSYB010000035.1 GCA_017443765.1 Muribaculaceae bacterium
ATCTTACCGATGGTAGATATATGTTGAGGTGTTCTCCCACCTATGAGCAAGCGGTCGAGGCCGCGTTGAAACTGGCACTTGAAAATTTGATTTGACCTATGACTATCGAAGAATTTGAAAAAGTGCCATTCCGCATGGCCTCGCACCTCGCGATGGCTGACGAGTATGTAGGCACTTACGTTGACGAAAGCGGCAGATTGAGTGTTGTCATACGCACCGAGCGTTTAAACGAGTTTGAAACCGGCAAGGTTCGCCAGGAATACCGCATCGACAGCAAATGGTACAAGAGCAAAAAGAAATTCATCGAGGCTCTTGTCAACTTCAGCTACGGCCCGGAATTACAAAAAAAATTAAAACATAATGACGAGAAAAGAAGAGATTGAAACAGCTGCTAAAGAACGATGTTTGGGCAGCAGCCACACAGCAGCAAGGAAAAGACGTGAGTTTGTCGCTGGCGCACAGTGGGCAGACCGCACAATGATTGAGCGTGCCTGCGATTGGTTGGAAGAGAATGTGTGCAACGTCTATAACTACCGTGGTGAAGAGATAACTGTTGGATTTGTTGAACAATTCAAAACTGCAATGGAGCTATGAAACGACAAGACGAACTAAACGCCGCGTGGTGCAAGGAGATGGGCGAGGTTACACCCGACATCATGCGGGCACTCGCATTCGCCCTGCGATGGGCTGACGCGCACCCCGGCTGGCGCAGCGTGGAGGACGGGCTGCCGCCAAAGGAAAGCGAATATGAGGATAATAGCATTGTGGTACTGGCAACCGATGGAAATAATGTATATAATGCCTTATATCGAAGTAGCGAATTTTTAAGTGGTTGGTTTACACATGACCTTTGGGCACTTGATAACATCACCCACTGGATGCCGCTGCCAACGCCGCAAACCACGCACAAACCCACGTAAAATAAACCACAATGACAAACGAAGAACTAAAAGCGATGGGCGACCGCTATAACGCCGCCTACAACATCACGAGAGAGATAGACGAAATCACCGCCATTGCCGCCGCCATAAGCAAGCGCGGAATCATCATCGACATTCCCGGCTTCCACAGCGACCTAAAGCGGCTACTCGGACAACAGATGCTCGACGACATCATCGAAACGCTAAACGCCGCCATCAACGACAAGCTGCAAGAGCTGGAAAAACAATTCGAGGAACTATGACACCGCAGGGAGCAATCAGGCTGGTGGCACGCACCATGTGCATACCAGCAGAAGACATACTCGGCAAGTCAAGGGTGCAGCACACCGTCACGGCACGCCACATCACCACGTGGCTGCTGCACCGCAAGCTCGGCCTCTCGCTCAATCAGACCGCCGACGTCCTGAACCGAGACCACGCCGCCGTACACCACTCCTGCAAAGTCGTCGACAGCTGGCTCGAAGACCGATGGGCTTACCCACCAGGCTGGTGGCACGCTGGCAGAGTAATCAACCGGTTCAACCGCGACATCTAAACATTTGCCACAGAGATTCCGAGAAACACCGTTAAGCAAGTGGAATACTGAATAGGCAATTACCGCACATAAACACAGAAACATCAGACTAAATTTGCACTATGCAACACAAAGTGATACCTTTCAGCGGCGTGACACGCGTCGCTCCCGACAACGCCGCAAAGCCCGGCGAACTCGCCATCGCGCTCAACCTCGCAAACGATGGCGCCGGGCTTGCCATGGCCGAGGAACCGCAGCTATTGTTCAGCCTCGAAAATGGCGAGACGCTCATCGCGCTGCACCGTGGCACGGGCTACACGCACTTCATCACCGCAACGGCAGGT
Source organism: Muribaculaceae bacterium (assembly GCA_017443765.1). Lineage (GTDB taxonomy): Bacteria > Bacteroidota > Bacteroidia > Bacteroidales > Muribaculaceae > Sodaliphilus. Next base: position 1,800 of record JAFSYB010000035.1, read on the forward strand.
GGCGAGAACTCGTTCACGCTGAAATACATTGACGCGGACGACAGCAACCACACACGCACTGACATCACCTACACCATCGGATTCCCGGCGCTCTCCGTGCTGGGGAACACGCTAATCATCAACGACAATGGCGGACTGCGCTATGTGCTTTGGAAGAACAATGCATACTCCATGCTCGGACAGAAACCGCCCGTCCTCGACATACAGTTTTCGCTCGAAAGCAGGTGGACGGCCAATGAACCGGTGCAGACCGGGGTGACATTCAAGAAAAACTATACAGGTCCCGTCCATCCCGGCAATATTATACTTTCCAACGACACCGAAAACGATGATGCGCAACAGGCCATCGAGGCAATCAACGACGCCGCATTCTCACGGGTGAACAAGCTCCGCGCCGATAACGAGAATGACGGAATGTTCACGCAGCCGTTCCTCGTCCGTTACGCCTACGAACTCTACGACGGCTCGCTGATTATGCACTCCTGCCCGACGCTCATGGTCCCTAACTCAAAGGGTACTTTCTGCCGAATCGGCATCTCAAAAAACGACGCGGGAGAAAGCGAAATAAAGAAGTACGAAATCTTCCCGCACGCCGAGATGTTCGCGGCAAAGCTGCAATACCGGCTGAAAAAGCCCGACCTCGCATCACTGGGACAATGGAGGGACATCGTCAGACGAGTGCTTGTCTTCGCCAGCCAGCCATTCACGCTCTATGACCCCGACGGCAAAATCTCGACAATAACCGTCTGGGATGTTGAAAGCTTGTACGATAACGCTTGCACCGACCTCGGACTGAACGGTGGGGACAATGACATTTTTTCATGGAATGCGGCGGTGGATAACAAGCTTTATCATCTAATCACGACTGCCTCGCTCGACAACGACAGCGCAACCTACGCACTGCTTAACTCTCCATCTGACAATAACTATAATTGGGGTTTCGACCCACGTTTGGACGCATATTCCAGGCACACCCTGTTTCACGCGCACATCACCGAGAAGTTGAAGGGTCTTGACACCTCCGGCATCGACACGGTAGGCAAGGCAAAGGATGTTCTCAAAAGGATTTTCTACGGATATGCAGCGACAGATGAAAGCCTTTCCGCGCAAATCTACCAGCTGAACATGGGGTACATAAACCTGCCCGAGAATGAGAACCTCACCAAGCAGGTGGAAACCTGCGGGACGTTCTACCAAATCGCGGAGATAGACATCGACACCATCACAGGCGCGACTTACGACAACGACACATACCTTACCGAAACGGCTTACCTCAAACTCTCATGCAATCTGCGCACGCTCACCGCACAGCACGCCATGACCGACGACTACCTCTCTCGCGACAACATGGGGGCTGCGGTCATCGACAACTACAACCACAGGCTCATCGCAGCCGAACCCGAATACACACCACACACACCGCTAATCCCTTTCTCGCTGTGGGCAAGATGTGACAAATTGCTTAACTCCGACTTTTTGAATCAAAATATCAGCTACCAGGTATGGCTGACCAGGTATTGGGGCGCAAGGGTCTACCTGCACGGCGACAACAACGAGGACATCGTTGTCGGCTACGAACCCGTGCCTGATGAGCATATCGCAAATGGCTGGGCAGATGAGATAACCGCTCCAAACTCAATGCCGGCTGGTGCCGTGAGGCACAGCCACGCCGCGCTGCCCACGTTCTTCTTCTACCCGAACCCGAAAGCCTACAAGATTCGCCTGTTCTTCTCGCAAAAGATGCTCTCGACTACTGACCAAAGTAGATACAGCGAATGTACGCACCACTATGTGGACATCGCACTCAGGGAACACACCGCGCTCAACGGGGCCTTCGCTTTCTTCGGCTTCGAGGCACTCGCCGACAACCCGCTCACCTTGATGGTGCAGACCGAGACCACCACGCGCCCCGCGATTCCCGCGGCGGGAAAGTTCGCTTTTCACAGCGAACTCATCGTCTCTAACGCCGACAACCCGTTTGCCTTCCAGCCGGCAAACCAGGACAAGATAGGGACGGGGACGATTCTCGCGCTTTGCCCGGCAGTAAGGCCGGTGTCGGAGGGGCAGTTCGGTTATGCCAACCTCTATGTGTTCACCACCGAGGGCGTGTGGACCATGCAAGTGAACACCGCCGACGGGACGTTCTCAAACATCGCGCCCGTCACACGCGACATCCTCATGGATGGGGCAAGGCCGCTGTCGCTCGACACTTCGGTGGTTTTCCAGTCCGAGCGGGGATTCATGCTCCTCTCCGGCTCAAAGGCGCAGTGCATCTCCAACACGCTCGACGGACACAGCTTCACCATACCAGACATCAGCCGAGAGATTAACGCCGTCTTCGGCAGTGATTCGCCACTCCTCGAGGCCGTCGCCCTCATCGCCACCTCCGACATCAACACGCCCGCAAACCTCGCCTACGACTATGCCAACCAGCGCGTCTATGTCTCGCCAGCCGACGCCTGGTTCTCATGGGTCTACAACCTGCGCTCCGCCACGTGGACGCACTCCATGGCCAGCATCGACCACCCCATCAACGCCTACCCCGATTGCATCTTCCAGCAAGGCGGAGAGGCGGTGCGCATGGTGCGCGGTAGTCGGTTCGCCGACGCCGTGCTGCTCACACGGCCTATCGTGTTCACACACGGAGCTTTGCAGAAAATCCGGCAACTGCGCATCGACGCCTCGTCGTTTGGACATATTGCCACAACGTTGCACGCCACACGCGACTGGAAACGATACGCGCTCATAGCCTCTTCCACGTCCGAGCGCATCTCGCGATACGGCGGACACCCCTACAGGGCGCACCTAATTGCCGCGCTCGTCAATGGGGACAAGGATATTGCTGTCGTCAGCGCGACTGTCGCTGCCGACAACGAGCTGACCGACAAAATCAGATAGGCATTTCTGTTTTTATTCTTTCCTTTTTTGTTTCAATTTTATCAGTTGTTTAGCAATTAGGAGGGGGGCAGCGCGTGATGCGTAGCCCCCTCCTTTTTTTCAATACACCAAACGCAATCTTTCTTCCGCCTATCGTCTACCACAAAATGGGCATATCTCCTCAATAATGGGTGTAGCCTGCCGTGCAAGATAGCCCTGAAGATATGCAGCCTCCTCGCTGCCCTTCTCAATATTGTAGTAGTCACACATCGAAGCCTGCACATGGTCAAGCTCGTGCATGATGGTGTCCACCCACTGCCCACGTGATGTCGCCATGCTGATGAACACCACGCTCATGCGAAGCCTCGGCTGGGTAACAGTCATGCCTGTGTTTGGGTTGCGGAGGATGTTCAAGGCCTCGGCCACTTTGTGCGCAGACAGACCGAAGTTGTCAAGTATCGCCTCTATATCCTCGCTGTCGCGCTCGTCATAGCCGTAGCAGAACAACACACCCCAGTATCCATCTATGTCCTTGTAGTCCTGTATCATAACATCAGCTCCCAATGGATGGGCTTGCCCATCAGGCACATCTTCGTCACAAAACACTCCAAGACCGCCTCGGGGCAGCTGTCCGGGTCGCAGATTGTCTCCTCGACAAACGACGCGCGCTGCTCATCGGTTTTCAGCGTCTTCTGATAATCGGCCATCGCCATATTGAACAAGTACCACGATGTGTAGATGAACTCCGACGGCAGCTCGACGTTGTTGTTTTCAAGCACCTCTTTCACATCATCAACAGAGCGCGGCTTGAGCGGCTTCATCTCCTGCGTGGCAGGGTCTTTCACCTCCATGTGGCCGATTGCCCACTCTGCAAGGCGTTTGCTGAACAGGCCATGATTCTCATCCTCATACATGGCGCGTCCCTCGGATATGTATTGTTTCATTCCTATTGCAATTTAACGGTTGGTAAAAAGGGTGGGCAGTCACGCCCACCCAAAGCTGAAAAAGTCTCGCGAATCAAGTGAACCGACCGCGGCTGTCGCGCCCACGGCGATACTCCATATCCTCATCCTCGGAGTCTTCCCAGCCGTGCTTGTAACCCTGCCGGTAGCCATGCTCGTACTCATCACGGTAGTTGCCGCCTGACGTGTACGTGCGGTAGTTGCCGCCGCCGCGCATGTTTCTGCGCATCTGCTGGCGCATTCCGCCGCCACCGCTTTCACTCTCTTTGTCTACAAATATCCATCCCATAGTTTTTGTCGTTTAAATGATTTATTTCGCCGGGGAGGGGGTGTCCAGCTTTGTGAGAATCGCAAGGATGTTGTCGAGCTTCTGCTCTGTCGCTGCCTGCCGTTTCTCCAAGTCCGTGATTGTCCGCGCCTGCTTCTTCTCCTCGGCGTAGCGAGGGTTCAGCATTTCAAGCATTTTCTCGCCCTCAACTTTCACTAATTTGTGGTACTCAACCATTTCAAGTGCTTTCTTCGATGACTGTATCATCGCGTCAACGGCCTGCAACATCGCCTCGCGGCTGCCGCTGAACGTGTCGTTGCCCTTTGCGGCTATCTCAACGTTGATTGGCAGGTCGGGGAATGTCTCATCTTTCCCATTGATTGTCGCTACGATGGTCACCACCTGCTGGAGGCCGGTGCCGACAAAAGCATTCGGCACGGCTTGCGGCTGATATTTTGGCTGCGGCTGCGACTTCGACTTCACAACGCCAACCTCAAGGGTCGGCCTGTCGCTCTTGCGCAACACATAGAACGGGCTCCCGTTCCCAAGGCTGTTAAAATCCATGTTGTAATTTGATGATAGGTTATTTACGCCGTTACTGTTTGCGACATCAACTGCAAGATGCCGTTGAATCGGTCATTGAACACCAGGAACACCCCGCCACCGGTCAAATCGCCCGCGGTGGCCTGCGTCCCATCGTAAAGGGTCAGGTTGCGCGTCGTGCCGTTCAGCGTCAGGGTCACGGGTAACGTGGCTGTCGCATCCGCAGGAATAGGCGTGGCAAGGCGCACGGTCATGTAACCAACAGGCTGAATCCTGCGGAAACCAAGTGCCAAGTCCACTGCCTCCGTGCCAACGGTCACATTCCCAACCGCCAAGTACGGCACACCGCCCGCGTTGGTCGTAATGTTAAAACAACTGTTTCCCATATCCATATCCTCCTATGCTGTTTTAAAACACTACACCGTTCCCGAATCCGTTCCCGCTGTACCAGCCAAGGCTGTTCCCGCCGTAGAAACCACCATTCACGTATGGAGTGGCGTTCACAACCTGAAGATTGGGGTACTGCACGCTCACCGTCTCGGGCATTTTGCACTTGATGTCGTCCACCTCATTCTGGATGTTTGCCAGCTGGCCCAGAATCGGGGCTACCGCCTGCTGAACAACGCCGGTGGTGAAGTTCTGCGACTTCAAGTTGGCGACCTCTGACGTGAGTGCGCTGATTTCGCGGTCTTTGCGGCTGCTCTCCAGCGCGTCAATCTTGTTGTCAAGCGCGAGATAGTTGCGGTTCATCTGGTCAGTCAGCGCGTAGGTCTGCTGGCACATCGCCAGCTGGTCGGCGGCTGCTTTGTTCAGAACCGACTGGTTCACACCGTTGATGTCACGCTGGAGCGCGTTCGTCTGCTGGCACATGGCAAGCTGGTTGTCGCAGCAGCACTTGCACAGCTGCGATGCCAGGCTTGCGTTGCCGCTCTGAATCGAGTTGATAATCTGCGGGACGCTCACCGCTTGCTGCAAAGCAAGGGTTGACAGCGCGTTCTGCACGTTTTGCACAGCACCGTTCACGAGGTTGAAGTCCTGCCCGAGCATGGTGGCGAGCGACTGCACAGCGGTGCGCGTGGCCTCACCCTGCGAGGTGACGGCGTTCATGATAAGCTCGCGACCGCTGTCATTGTTCAGCTGGTTCGACAGGAAACCCGCAGTGCCGGCGTTTCCGCCGAATCCGCCGAATCCTCCGAAACCGCCGTTACCCCACCCGAACATCGATGCGATGATGGCAAGGCCGAACAAGTCCGCGATGCTGTTGAAGCTGCCAAACCCATTGCCGAAGCCGTTGCCGTTCAATCCGATTGGGATGGTGAACGGAATGTTGCCTCCGCCACTGTTGCCATTGTCGGGCAACTGATAAATTTCTGCCATAACTGAAGTTGATTTAATGTGGTTAAACTATTCTTGTCATTGCGCATTGACATTGCAAAGTTAGCCACACCCGAACCGCGCGCAAAACTTTCAACACACTATGGCGTGCCAGCTTTTGGCAACGCTACACCTCGCTCTCAAAGCGTTTTATGATGCGCTCCGCAGTGCGCTCGCTCACCTTGTAGCGGTGCGCGACAACCGTGATGGCGTAGCATTTCTTGTTGCCCTTGTTGATGATGTCGCAGTAGTCGCTCCACAGCACAAGATGGCGGTAGTCGCCGATTCTTATGCCAACTTCTGACATCGCTTTCAAGGTACGCTCATTAAAAAACAATAATTCCGCAGCTTTCATAGGTGCAATTCAAAATATTTACCGTAACTTTGCACCCGTCTCACCTCGCATACATAGAACGAAAGCGCCGACAGGGTAAAGTCCCCGACGCGGCACCTTCGTTGCTGTATGTATTTAAGAGGCGAGATGCTTAATTACATATTGTCGGGGATATTTTCATCCCCATTCCGTTCCGTATGGCGCGATGTCATCGCGCCCTGAACCGCACAGCCGCCCACACGGCAGCGGCCACGGCGGCAATGCCGCCGAGCCACATTAATGCGCGCTCCCACCAGGGAGGGGCTTTCGCCACCTCACGCACCTCCGTGCGCGTCACCTCCACCACCCGCGGGACAGTGTCCCGCACCGTGTCCGATACAGCAACACGTTTAACCTTGACACTGTAGTGCCACCGCTCCACCCGCACCGTGTCGCCCTGCACATAGTGGTAAACCGAATCCCGCATCAGCAGCGTGTCGCGCACTATGTCCGTGCGGTGCTGCACGCTGGTGTGTTCGACCACGACTGGCACCTCCGTAACGG
>JAFSYB010000006.1 GCA_017443765.1 Muribaculaceae bacterium
AACCAATTCTGATAAATTTGCTGCGCTACGCTTGCCCTTCGGGCTCCCGTTCGGTCGCGAGCACTACGTGGTTCCGCCCGCAGGGCGCCGCCACACACACGCTTTGTTTGCCCTCTTCGAGGCCCGGCCGTGGGAGGCGCAGCTATCCCCACGCCACACACATCTTCGACGTGTGCGCCGTGGGGTTTCTTTCACTTTGAGGCCGCCGGCCTCATGCAGACCTACGGCCTGCGTTTCGCCACGCGTGGGGGCTGCAAAAGCGGCAAAACTCGTGTGAATGATTATTTTATAGGTAAAAATATGTGATGGAAAAGAATTTATACGTAATTTTGCAGTGCAAAGCAAAAAATGAATGCAGCCAAGCTCGGCACCGACCGCAGCAACACCTGGCTAACAAAGGAGAATAACCCCCTAAAACACCCAATATGAGACGAACATTCACACTACTCATCCTGCTCCTGCTGGGCATCACCGCCAGCTATGGAGCAACTTCATCGTTGATTTTCACGGCAAAGTGCAATGGTTCCGGGACATCTGATGACGACAAATACTGGATTATCACCTCTGATGGCGCTGAATCCAATTTTGACAATGTTTGCGGTATACATTATGGAACCAACTCTGCATCCGTCTCATATATCCAATTAGAGACCACCGACTTTGGTTCAAAAACCATATCCGAAGTCACGGTCAACGCACGCGACGCACAGGAAAAGGCGACCATTACGGTAAAAGTTGGCGGCACATCATATACCTGCAGCGGCTCAAACACAGCCACCAACACATCAGCCGACTACACATTTACGGGCAGCTCCAGTGGCAAGATTGTTGTTGCGGTTGACCGCAAGTCACAAATGAAAAAAGCAATCTATGTGAAAAGTGTGATTGTGACCTATGAAGATGGGAGCTCGATTGAGACGGTAGCCACGCCGTCATTCTCACCTGCCGGTGGCACCTACACGTCGGCTCAGCACGTTAGCATCAGCTGTGCAACGAACGGGGCCACGATTTACTACACGACCAACGGCAATGCGCCAACGACCAGCTCAACGCAGTACAGCGGCCCCATCGATGTGAGCAGCACAACGACAATCAAGGCAATCGCTGCAAAGAGCGGCATGAGCAACAGTGCCGTGGCCGAGGCCACCTACACCATCAACCTGCCCAGCAGCGGCACGACCTACGAGTGGGCAACCAGCATAAACGCCGGCGATGTCGGCAAGAGATTCGTGCTCGTTTATGAGGGAGATGAATATGTGATGACTGGCATAGCATCTGGAAATTATGGCACCTACGAGGCCATCACCATCAGCTCGCACCGCTTCGTCGACAGCAACTCAACCGCGCTGCCGCTTACCCTGGGCGGCGAGACCGACGCGTGGACATTCCAGACCCCTGACGGGAAATACCTGAACTGGTCGAGCGGCAACTCGCTGTCGCTGAGCGACAACGTAAGCAGCAACAGCCAATGGATAGTCCGCTTCAACAATTCCATCCTCAACCTCAAGAACAAGGCCGACAGCTTGCGAATGATAAAGTTCAACACCTTGTCGCCGCGCTTTGCCTGCTACACCTCGGGGCAGCAACTGATTCAGCTCTACCGCGAGGTGGAGGCGGCTGGAGCCCACACGGTGACACTGCCGTCGGGGCTGACGGGAGGCACGGTGACGTCGAACTCGCTACGCCCCGGCAACACGGCCAATGAGGGAGAGACGGTGGTGCTGACGGTGAGTGCCGAAACGGGCTACGGGCTCGAATCGCTGTCGTACACACCCACCGGCGGCAGCGCGACGACAATCACACCCGTTAATGGGGTGTACTCGTTCACGATGCCGGCCAGCGATGTGACGGTGGCGGCCTCGTTTGGCTTGGTGAATTACACCATCAGCACATCGATGCCGCAGGGGTGCTCGTCGCTGACGACGAGCCCGAGCGGCACAGCAACCTACGGCACAACCGTCGCGGTGTCCGCCACGGCGAGCACGGGTTACGCACTGCGAGCCATCACGGTGAACGGGGTGGCCATTGAGCCGGTGAACGGTGCCTATACGTTCACGATGCCGGCCAGCGACGTGACGGTGGCGGCAGTGATGAACCCGCCCCTGGCCATCAACACCGCCGTTGTCCCATCGGGTGCTGGCGAGGTGTGGGTGCTTGGCGGCACCACGGTGATTGACAATGTGTCGACGGCCACCGAGGGCACAACGGTGACGGTGAAGCTGCACACCAACATGAACTGGGTGGTGGACGGCATATCCGTGACCGACAGCGAGAGCCACCAGGTGAGCACCCAGCTCACCAACACCGAATCCGATGGCAACACTTACACCTTCGTGATGCCAACCACAGCGGTGACGGTGACGGGTCAGTTCCACGAATACCACGCGCCACTGTACCTCTTGGGCACAGCCAACGGCAAGTCGTGGTCGCCCAGCGACGGCGTGGAGATGCCTTACGCCGACGGGCAGTACAGCGCAACAGTATACTTTGCGGGCACCAGCGGCGATGGGGCGTACGGCTTTTTCAGCTTCGCCGAGGGCTTGACCGGCAACTGGGACACGCTGGTGCGCTATGGCGCCACAAGCGACCAGTTCACCGCCTACAGTGGTGGCGACGACAACGGCACGGCCACGGTGCAGGGCGGCAGCAACGCCTTCAAGGTGCCGGCAGGCATCTACACCCTTGCGGTGAACGAGGCCAAGACCCAACTCACCCTCACGCCAGCCGAAATCACCCTCACGCTCACGCCCAGCGGTACTAGCAGCGTGGAGGTCGGGCAAACGGTGACCATCGGCAGCAACCTAACGGAGCTGCTGCAAAACATCAACTCCAACTTGAGTGCGACCATCAGCTACAGCACCATGGGAGCCGAGGTGCAGAGTGGCTCCGGCACATCGTTCACCCTCAACGAGCCGGGAATCACAACAGCCACTGCAACAGCTGCATACGAATACATCAGCGCAACCGCCTCGGCCACCTACACAGTGACGGCAGTGAACAACAGCAATCGCTATCAACTTGTGACAAATGCCAACCAAATTGTTGCCGGGAAAAAATACCTCATTGGAAATGCCGCTGGCACAGCTGTGTTGGGTGCCATCACAAGCGGTAATATTGGCTCTGCTATAACTGAGAATTTGACTTGTGCAAATGGGGTCATAACCCTTGAAAGTAATTGTGCAGCCACCCCTCTCACATTAGGTGGGTCAGAAGGCGCTTGGACTTTCCACAACGGAAATGGTTACATTGCGTATACATCGACTGAAACATCACAAAACAATTATCTTTGGCTTGTTGAAAACGCAACTGACAATGGTGCCATCTGGGCAATAACCACATCCCTCTTACCTTCCAACAATGCTCTGATTACCAATGTGTACAACACATCACGAAGATTGCAATTCAACAGTAACAGCAACAGTTACCGATTCTGCGGATATGCAAGCGACCAAAGTGCAGTGGCACTGTATGTGCAGACCATTGAAGAAGTCAAGGCATTCCGTGTGAACTATGCGACAGTCACTGGCGGCAGCGCGGAAGGTTCGACGGGAGCCAACGCGGACGAGGTGGTCACAGTAACCGTGAGCCCCGGGAACGACTACACGTGCAACGGCTTGACGGTGACTACCGACGACCCGAACCACCCAACGCTCACGGCGAGCGGCAGTGGCAACAGCTACACGTTCACCGTGCCCAACGACTTTGCGGGAACGACCATCACGGTGACTCCCAGCTTTGTCGCAGCCTACGCCATCACTCCCGTGGCCTTGCCCGACGAGGGCGGCACAGTGGCTGTGCAGGAGCGGGCAGCCGAGAACGAGACGGTGACCGTGACTGTGACCCCCGACAGCAGCAAAGACTACGCAACAACCGGGGTGGCCATTACGCTGACCGGCAACGGCGATGAGGTGGCCACGAGCGACAACGGCGATGGCACCTACACATTCACCATGCCCGCCGCCCCCGTGACGGTGACCGCGACATTCGAGAAAGTGCAGCACAGCATCGCCGTGACGAGCGAGCACGGCCAGGTGACCGGGCTGCCAGCCACGTCAACAAGCGGCACGCGGCTGACAATGACCGTGACCCCGAACGCGGGCTACGTGGTGTCGGGCGTGAGCGGCACGTTCAACAACGGCAACAACGCACTGACCATCACCGACAACCAGGACGGAACCTGGTCGTTCAGCATGCCGCCCTACGATGTGGACATCACAGTGAGTTACTTCGTGAGCAAAGCCTACAAGCTGCTCACCGATGTGTCGAAGATTGACGAGCACAAGACCTATCTGCTTGTAGGCGGCGAGGCCGGCAGCACGGCCAAGAGCTATGTGATGGGCGCCATTGCCACCGGGCAAGGCAGCGGCGTGGCACTGACGGCGGCCAGCTACGACAGCGAGGCCGACATCATCAACTCGACGCAGGCCATGACCGTGGTGAGCTTTGAGAAAGGCACGGGTGCCAACACAGGCCACTATGCCATCAAAGCCGCCGGGGGATACCTGATTAACGGCGTGAGCAACACCAACGACCTGTCGTATTCCACCACGCCGGCCTATGTGGACATCACGCAAGGCGACGACAGCAAGGTGACCATCCAGCTGGTGGACAACGCCGAACACGGCACGCTGTCGCACAACACGCAAGGCCACATGTGGAAATACTATGCGCAGAACCACGCCTCGAACTACATCTACGAGGAAGTTGCCCTGTCGCTGGCCGAGATTATCCAGAAAGGCACCGTGGGACACGACTACGTGATTGCCAACCAACTGCAAGTGGTGCACGCCAACGGTGCCAGCCTGTGGTGCAAAGACCTGGGCAACGCCTCGGTGGCGAAGACCGAGCGCCTGGACAACCAGGTGGACTACATGAGCCAAGCCCAGGGGCTGGGAGCCAACCACGAGTGGGACCAGAGCAACTGGGTGGAGCTGCAATTCCCCTACGAGGGCGAGGAACCCAGCTCGAACCTGCTCTACGAACTGGGAACCTACGTGGGCCAGGTTATCGAGCCCGCCACGGTCACCGCCCGCCTGAACAGCAAGCTCAACTACAGCATGACCGTGAAGAGCGGCAATGAGCTGCAAACCACCACCGGCGACACGTTCACGCCCAACGTCTATTGCCCGGCCAACTTCCTGAAAAAGAATCTGACCCTGCCTGAACAGACACCGGGGACATTCTACTTCGTGAACCCGAAGGTGCAGGAGAAGGTCATCATCACCTACGCCGTGTGGATGACCGACAGCCACACGTTTGTGATGCCCGCCAAAAGCGCCGACGGCAAAACCAACGTCTACGACTTCGACGGAGCCATCGATGTGGAGTGGGATTACAACCAAACAGGCAACGCCATCGACGGTTTGGATGCCAATGGGGTCGACCAGGCCTACCGCTTCGAGGCCATCGTGCGCCGTGTCGAGGGTTCGGACTACGGCCCGTCGTACGGCCCGCGTCGCGAACCCGGCAAGCCCGGGCAAACGCCCGAGGCGGGACTGGTGATTTACCCCACGAACCTGAACCCGCTCAACGAGACGCAGATTATCACCGCGATTCCCGAAGTGCGCACAGTGCGCACAGTGGGCGAGGTAGAATACTACAACGTGGCCGGCACGCGCAGCAGCCAGCCACACGAAGGCATCAACATCGTGGTCACCCGCTACACCGATGGCACCATCTCGACCACGAAAATGGTGAAATAGCAGGGCAAGAACAATAGCGAAAGCGTGCCGCGTGGACTTGGAAACCGAAGCCGCGCGGCACGCTTGCCGTCGTCATGGCAACACCCCCATCGAAAAGCCGCATTTAATTATTTATTGTTAATTATTCGCCGCTAATGGCCAATGAGTTGGCAATGTGAAAAAAAAGATGTACCTTTGCCCGATTTTTCACAAAGCAACCAAAAATATTATATGTTTACACCTACAAAGAAAACCATCGCCCTGGGTGACGGACGTGAAATCACCCTTGAAACGGGAAAGCTTGCCAAGCAAGCCGATGGAGCTGTTGAATTGCGACTGGGCAACACGATGCTCCTTGCCACAGTCACATCGGCCAAGGAGGCCGATGAGGGGGTTGACTTCATGCCCCTGACCGTAGAATACAAAGAGAAGTTTTCGGCCTTTGGCCGTTTCCCCGGCGGCTTCACCAAGCGTGAGGGTCGTGCGAGCGACTACGAGGTGCTGACCGCCCGTCTGGTGGACCGCGTGCTGCGCCCGCTGTTCCCCTCGAACTACCATGCCAACACCATCGTGCACATCATCATGTTCTCGAGCGATGGCGTTGATGCCCCCGATGCACTGGCCGGCCTGGCTGCTTCGACGGCCATTGCCGTGAGCGACGTGCCCTTTGAGGAACCCATCGCCGAGGTGCGTGTGGCCCGCGTGGACGGGCAGTTCATCATCGACCCCACCTTTGACCAAATCAAGCAAGCTGACATGGAATTGATGGTAGGTGCGACATACGACAACATTATGATGGTCGAGGGCGAGATGGACGAGGTGAGCGAGGACGAACTGATTGCCGCCCTCAAGGCCGCCCACGAGGCTATCAAGCCCATGTGCCTGGTGCAAAAAGAACTGGCCCGGGAGTTGGGCGTGACCAAGCGCGAATACTGCCACGAGGTGGACGATGAGGAAATCAAGGAGCGCCTGCGCAAGGAGTGCTACCCCAAGTGCTACGCTGTGGCCCAGGCCGGCAACGCCGACAAGCAATGGCGCAACGAGCAATTTGACAAAGCCAAGGAAGACTTTATCGAGAGCATACCCGAAGAGGAACGCGAGGAGAAGCTGCCGATGATTGAGCGCTACTTCCACGATGTGCAGCGCGACGCCGTGCGCCGCTGCATCCTCGACGAACACATCCGCCTCGACGGCCGCAAGACCGACGAAATCCGTCCCATCTCGTGCGAGCCCGACTACCTGCCCTACCCTCACGGCTCAGCTCTGTTCACCCGCGGCGAGACCCAGGCACTGGCCACGGTGACACTGGGCACAAAGCTCGACGAGAAGCTCATCGACGATGTGCTGCGCCACGAGAACGAGCGTTTCCTGCTGCACTACAACTTCCCCGCCTTCTCGACTGGCGAGGCACGCGCGCCGCGTGGCGTGAGCCGCCGCGAGATTGGCCACGGCAACCTGGCCCACCGCGCCCTGAAGCGCATGCTGCCCGACGACAACCCCTACTGCATCCGCATCGTGAGCGAGATTCTGGAATCGAATGGCTCGTCGTCGATGGCCACGGTGTGCGCCGGCTGCATGGCACTGCTCGACGCCGGCGTGAAGCTGCGCAAGCCCGTGGCAGGCATCGCCATGGGTCTGATCACCGACGAAGGCAACGTGAAGCACGCGGTGCTGAGCGACATCCTTGGTGACGAGGACCACCTGGGCGACATGGACTTCAAGGTGACAGGCACTGTGGACGGCATCACCGCCACGCAGATGGACATCAAGTGCGATGGCCTACCCTATGAGGTTCTTGAGCAAGCACTGCACCAGGCCAAACAAGGCCGCCTGCACATCTTGAACCTGATTAACGAGGCCATCCCCGAGGCTCGCGAGGACTACAAGCCGCACGTGCCGCGCATCGTGGCCATGACGGTGGACAAGGAGTTCATCGGTGCCATCATCGGCAAGGGTGGCGAGGTAATCCAGGGTATCCAGGAGGAAACGGGCGCCGTGATCACCATCGACGAAATCGACGGCAAGGGCGAGATCGAGATCTCGGCCGCCAATGCCGACAGCATCAATGCCGCCGTGGAGCGCATCAAAGCCATCATCGCAGTTCCCGAGGAGGGCACCATCTACATGGGTACCGTGCGCTCGATTTTGGAGTTCGGCGCGTTTGTGGAGTTCATGCCCGGACGCGACGGCCTGCTGCACATCAGCGAGATTAGCTGGGAGCGCCTACCCGACATGGAGGCCAGCGGTCTGCACGAGGGCGACGAGGTGACGGTGAAGCTCATCGAGATTGACAAGAAGACTGGCAAGTACCGCCTGTCGATGCGTGCGCTCCAGGACAAGCCCGAGGGCTTCGAGGAGCAGCGCCGAGAGCGCCGCCCGCGTGGCAACGGCGGCGGTGGCGGCGGTCGTGACCGCGGCCCGCGCCGCGACGGAGGCCGGGGGCCG
>JAFSYB010000036.1 GCA_017443765.1 Muribaculaceae bacterium
GTCCGGCAGGCATCGACGCCTTCAACTCCTCACACGTCTTGTTGATGCGGGCATTCACCTCGGTGGCGTTGGCTCCCGGTGCCTGGAACACCATGAACAGGGCGCCCGGACGATCCTGAATGTTCGAGGTGAAGTTGTAGCTCATGGCACCAATCTTCACTTCGGCCACGTCGCTCAAGCGCAGCATGCCGCCTCCACTGGTGCGCAGCACAATGTCGTTAAATTCCTCGACAGTCTTCAGCGTACCCTTGTACTGCATCGAGTATTGGTAGGAGTTTCCCGACTGTTCTCCCAATGAACCCACTGCCGAGACGAAACTTTGTCCGCCGATGGCTGCGAAAACATCGTTAGGGGTCAGTCCATACTGAGCCATCACGTCGGGCTTGAGCCAGATGCGCAGCGCATAAGTGTTACCAAGGCTCTGCACGTTGCCCACACCGGTGATGCGCATCAGGCGCGGCTTGACATTGATGTCGACATAGTTCGAAACGAAGTCCTCGTCATACTTGCCATCAACACTCCTCACAGCGAAAATCTGCAGGATGTTGTTCTGCCGTTTCTCCACTGTCACACCAATCTTGTTCACATCGGCAGGCAGGAGGGCTTGTGCGCGAGTCACACGGTTCTGAACGTTAACAGCCGCCATGTCAGGATCAACTCCCTGTTTGAAATACACACTGATTTCCACATTGCCGTTCGACGAGGCTTTTGAGGTCATGTAGGTCATGTCCGTCACACCGTTGATGGCTTCTTCGAGTGGCTGGATGACCGACTTCATCACCGTGTTCTCGTCGGCGCCTGAGTAGCTGGTATTGACCGTCACCGTAGGTGGTGCAATGTCGGGATACTGTTCGACTGGAAGCGTGCTCATTGAGATGTAGCCCACCAGTGCTATCACGACCGAGATGGCGCATGCCATCACGTATTTGTTGATAAATATGTTATTCTTCATCTCGGTGAAAGCAAATTATTCGGCTTTTCATTATTTATTTTTTCACTTCCCCGGAAAACAGCACCTTCTGTCCCTCAGTCACGTTGTTTGCGCCGGTGGTCACGATGCGGTCGCCCACATTCAAGCCGCTGGTTACGATGTAGTCCTTGCCGTTGCCCGTATCCTGCGTCGTCACATCGACTGCGGTGACCGTGCTGTCGGCTTTTACTTTATATACAAGCGACTTGTCCTGCAGGCGCACCACGGCGTTCTGAGGAATGACAATAACCTCTTTTTCAGCAAAAGGCATGACTATCGTACCCTGTATGCCTGAATACAGATGGCCTTCGGGATTGGGAAACGACACCTTGCTGGTCAACGAGCCGGTTGCGGCATTCACGACCCCGGTCAGGCTCACGACACGCCCCTTGTGAGGATACTCTGTGCCATTTTTCATGACAAATGTTGCTTCGGGCAGAGTGGCAATGAGCTTCTTGACATCGGCCGCGTTCATGTCTTCTTGCACCATGGCTTCAACCATGGCCTCGTTTACCGAAAACTCGGCATACATCGTAGTATTGCCGCTCAATAAAGTCAGTTGTGTCGCTGGAGATACCTGGTCGCCGGTGCGCACGGGAATCTCTCCGATTATGCCCGGCACAGAAGCCGTGATGGTGCAGTAACTGAGATTAACCTTGGCAGTGCTCACGGCCGTTTGCGCCTGAGCTACCGAGGCACGTGCTTGACTGACAGCTGCTTGTGCTTGCTTGTAATTATTCAACGAACTTTCCAACGTATAGTTGCTCACGATTTTCTTGTCATACAAGTTCTTGTTGCTTTCATATTCCAACTTGGCAGTGTTGGATTGGGCGATGGCAGCCTGTAGATTGGCTTGGGCGGCTTGCAGGTTGGCCTGGGCGGCCTGCACCTCGTGTTGCGCATTGCGCGAGTCGATAACAAAGAGTGTCTGACCACGTTTCACTTGCTGACCCTCGGTCACGCAAATCTTCATCAGTTGCCCGCTAATCTGCGGTGTAACGGTCACATCGTTCTGGCCTTTCATTCTGGCACTGAACTTATATGGCAGTTCAATGTCGGTTTTTTTTACTGTCATTGTCTCAAACGACGACGGTTTCTCCTTGGGCATGTTCAAGTCGCACGCCACCAACCCGGCTATGATGCCAGGCATCAAAGTACAGATAATAGATTTTATTCTCATTTGATATAACTTTATATTTATCTTTTTATTCATTATTCTCGTTATTCATTATTCTCGCTCTAATTACATTTCATCATCCTCGGCCTCCAAGGGCTCCAACTCCTGTAATGTTTCAACGCGCCAAAGCAGGAAAGCTATGATGATAAGCGTGTTCACTTGGGCAAGGTACTCCATGAAAAGAGAACCCTCATTTGTTGTGTAGGCAATGTGGGCGAATAGGATGAACGCCAGCAGAAACAGGCTCTGCCACACCTCTTTTCGTTCCAGGTCGGCGTAGTTGTCAAGGAGCCACCGGCCATATTGCCTGACGGCACGGACATAATAAATCAGAAAGATGAAAGCCACAAATGCGGTATAACACTCGATAACCGACTCGAAAATGCGGTTGTGGGTCAACAGGCATACAACCGCAACCACGGCTATGGGTGCAAACAATGGTATCAATGGCCAAAGAGGCCGACGACGATCCTGCAAAATGCGTATCAACACGCACATCATCAGCGGAACAAACGTGAGATGGTCGAGTGTGATGGCGATGGTGTTACGCACAAAATGGTCGTCTGTAAAGAAGTTTCTCCCTGGCAATACCCACCACAGATGGCTCGCGGCTACCGCTGCCATGAATGCCGCCGTCCAGCCACGCAGCACGCGGCTTGACTTGACATCATAAGCAAAGGCATTGCCACGCCTCAACAACAAATACAAACATGCTACCAAGGCCAAGGAAGCCGCCGTGCCATAAAGCATGATGAAATAGATGTCTTGCAGTCCTTGGTATTCGTACATAAATTGTAATGTGTTGATATGAAATCTTCGGCAAAGGTACTCAAATCCACGCAAGCTGCTCTCCCGCGGAATGCCCAGCTTGTTAGATTTTGATAATATTGAAATAGAATTTGTTGATTTTGAAAAACACTCTGAATCCTATTGCAGATTTTGAAAGTCATGCGCAGATTTTGAAAATCCGCCACGTTGCTGATTCTGTGAAATTTTGATGCGGAAAATACATTGATTGCCGAAAAAGCAAATGGAGATGGACTCGTTTTCTGTTGTCAGTTGAGCTTGAGCGATTTCGCAGAATAAAGACCCGCCGAGTCCATCTTTTCGATGCCTCGGCGGTGGAATTTATGGGGTGTTTGCGGCAACATTGGGGTTACTTCTTAACTGTGCTGCGCATCCATGCTGTCACACTCTGTCCCATGCGCTGCTTAAAGGCGAGACTGAAAGTGCTGTAGCTTCGGTAACCGCTTTCGCCGGCCAATTGCTGAAGGGTGAAAGGGTGCCGGGTCGCAACTGCCTCGCGATAAAGACCGACAAAATGATTGATGCGCAGGCCGTTGATGTAGGCGTTGTAGTTCATCCCCAAACTTGAAAAATGCTGGCTCAGATAAGTGCGATTGATACCGATGGCTGCCGCGAGTTGGGCAAGGGTAAGGTCGTGTTGTAGGTAAAGTTGCGTACCCTCGCAGTATTCAGCCAGCAGTTGTCCGATATCAGATGGGTTGGTCTTTGTTTTTTGTACCTGGAAGCCAGCTTCTTGAGCGGGAGCTGTGGCTGACTGGTGGTCTGCTTCCTGAACGGAATCTGTGGCTGACTGGAAGTCACTTTCCTGAGCCGGCTCCGAGGCTGACTGATACTCGTGCATGGACGCGACCTCTAACTGCGGTAACGTCTCAACCCTCCACAGCAGGAGACCGAACAGCACAAAGTCGATGACCCTGACGAGATAGACCATGAACGTGCTCTCGAAAACGAACTCATCGCTGACGAAAAGCAGCAAGAGAGCAAATAGCAGCGTATGGCTCTGCCATACTTCCTTGCGTTCCAAGTCGGCATAATTGTCGCGCAACCACCGCCCGTATTGCTTGACAGCAATCGTCATATATAGCGTAAAGAGTGCGTAGACCGCCAAAGTGTAGATGAGTCCCGGGTGCATGAAATCAACCCCAGGTAAAGCAATCTGCAGCAATCCTAATATAACGATGGGTATCATTGCTGTTGCAAAGGGCCATAGCGGTCGCTTGCGGTCTTGAAGCATCGAAAGCAGTGTGCCGAAGATTGTGGTCAACAGTGTCATGCAATCGAACAGGCAGACCATGAGATAGCTTACTGAATGGGCATCCCATGAATAAACGTATAAAAGGAACCACAATATATGGCTCAAGGCCGCTGCGGCAAAAAATGCTGCCGCCCAACGGCGCAGGCGCACGGGCGGAGTGACGTCGGCCACGAAGGCATTCCCCCTGCGCAGAAGCAGATAGAGGCAAATGATGACTGCCGCCACTGCGGCGCCACCGTAGAGCATGAAAAACAGTGTATATCTTGCAGGGAGGTATCCGAGCGCTTCCATTTTAATGCATCAAATCTGTATCAATTAGACAAAGACTATTTGCAACACCTTGAGCAATACAAAATGCCCAAGATGTGGTCCTGTCGCGGATTTCACTTCATGATGTGGTTTGTGGTTCTAAGCAACAACAATCCAAACGACACGGCAAAGGTAGCAATAAAATCTGAATAAATCATGCCTCACGGTGGATTTATTTGCGCTTTCAAATGGTTCAAGCCCATTAATCGCGAGATTAATCTTCATCCAGGCTATTGCTGCAACACTGCTGGCTATCAGCACGGCAAAGTTGTCAAGGCGACGTTGTCATCGTTATGTGCGTCATAGACCGCATCCGGAAGAACAATCTGGTAAAGGACGGCAAGGGCAGCGTTCCTGGCAGCGGCTGTTAGGCCTGCAAGACCCCAAATGGGACACCCGCAATACCGTGTGTTTCTATGTCGGCTGGGTTGTGTGACAACGCCGCTTAAAGACTCCGAAGAGGAACTTCGTGACCGGAAAGCGCTCGGAACTCGAGTGGAACACCCACAGGTTCACGCGACAGCCCCGACCATGATGTTCCTCTTATGAGGCTCAATTGGTGGAATCCGCCTTAGTGCTGGGTCAGGATAATGTTGATCAGGGCGTTCACATCCTCGATGTCCACCACGCCGTCGCCGGTAAGGTCGGCGGTGACGTTGTCGTCAAGCGGCAAGATCACTTCATAGCCCAGCATCATGTTCATCATCAGGTTCAGGTCTTCGACGTCGACCACGTAGTCGCCGTTCAGGTCGCCCTCCAGACGTAGCTCGCTTTGGTTGCAGCGGGCGCGAATCTCCACCCCCACGCTGCCCACCAGGCCACCGCCGAGCAGCAGCAGCTTGGCTCGGTGCTCGCCCACCTCGGTGGGCGTGTAGCTCACCTCAAGCGGATAGCCGTGGTCGGTGCACACCTGTGTGTAGTCGAGGGTGTTGCCGGGTACTGAGAACAGCCGGTAGTCGTAGCGGTAGAGCTGCACCTTGAGGTCGCTGGTGAGGTAAAGGCCTTTCACATAAAGCGTTCGTGTGGCTGTTTCGCCCAGCTCCACATCGCCAAAGTCGAGGATTGTGCCCTGTGTGGGCGTGATCAGCTGTGGCTCGTCGGTGGGCTCCGGGTCGGGGTTCACCTCGCCTCCGTGGCTGCTGTCGTAGGGCTGGCCGGCGCGGTTGCCCCAAATGTACTCAAACAACAGTGGGTCGTCGATGAACGGGTTGCGGTTGTTCTGGCATCGGAACACGGCGTCGTTGCGCGCAATCTCCTTCTCGCTCACGCTGTCCTCGCGAGCCCAGCGCACCAGCAGGTCGATGCTCCACGGTGTGAGCGTTTTCCAGTTCGTGTTGCCGTAGGCGTCTACGCTGTCAACCTGCCAGGTGGTCACCCAGCGGTAGTCCTGATAGATGGTTGCCATATAGAAATAGGTGCGGGCAAAGTCGCCCTTGTACTCGTCGGCCGGCTCAAACACTTTTGACGCGCCGCCGCCTTGCCCGGTTTTGGGTGCGCCCACCCGGGTGACGCCGTTGTTGAAGCTGAGCGATTGCGTCGTGCTCACCTCGCCCAACGGCCAGTTGCTCTTGGCCGTGTTGGCTCTGCTGTCGCTCGGCATCAGGTGATTCAGGTCGGTGTAGGCATCCACTTTCGAGCCGCCCCACCAGCTCTTGGGGAACGAGTGTTCCTTGTTCATGCCCGACACAGCATCGCCGCGTGTGCCCCAAAAATAGGTCTCGTTGCTGTACATGTCCCACACCTGGGAGGAGTCGTCAAGACGTGCGTCGGTCTCGAAAAAGTAGTACCACAGGCTGTTGTAGCTGTGTACGGTGTGCGGCGCAATCAGCGCCTGAATGGAGTCCTTAAGTTCCTTGCCGCTCTTGCCCTGCAGGCTTTTGTAATACCCTGCCGGAGCACTGGCGCTCAACGTGAGCACTGCCGCAGCGGCAGACAGAATGGTGATAAATCGCTTCATATCGCATGGCTTGTTAATGGTTAGTCGTTCTTGCTTGCCGGCACCGCGATGCCTCGCGGGTGGCAGCGTTGCTGTTGCAGTTTTACGGGTGAAATTGCAAATTTACGCCTTTTTCCCGACCTGCGCAAGGCATTTTGGAAAAATGTGGACTTACACTGCAAAGTTTTTCCAAAAAGGCTGCGGTTTCCCATTTTTTGCGTAATTTCGCAGCGTGATTCCTCACCTGTGTACCATCGACGGTGGACAACGCCGCATTGCGGCACTCGTTTGCAGATAACTGAACACTGATAACTGATAACTATGAAAAGGATTCTTGCATTGGCCGCTTGTGCCCTGCTTTGCAGCACGGCGGCGCTGGCCCAGGCCGAGAAAGGCGATGTGGCCACCGGAGTCAACCTGCTCTACGGGTTTGGCATCAAGAGTATGGCCATTGGGGCCAAGTTCCAGTACACCATCATCGACCATGTGCGCACCGAGGCGGCTTTCAATTATTTCTTCAAGAAAGACTTCGTGTCGATGTGGGATGTCAGCCTCAATGCGCACTACCTGATTCCGGTGCACCAGGAGAATTTTTATCTCTATCCCATGGCCGGTCTCACGTTTGCCAGCACCAATTACGACTCAGAAGGAGCTTCGCGCAAGTTACTGCCTTCGGAAATCGGCAAGTCGCACAGCCGCATTGGCGTGAACCTGGGGGCCGGTGCGCAGTATCAATACTCCGACCACGTCGGCTTCACGCTTGAGTATCGCTACTCGGTGATGAAGGACATCGACCAAAGTGTGATTGGGGTGGGGGTGAACTACAAGTTCTGACGCCTCACTACGGGCTGTCGATGGTGATTCGCATTTCGCACGACTGGCAGTCGCACTCGATGGCAAGCCGTGTGCTGCCCGTGCGCAGGAATAGGCGCTCGGGCAGCACACTGCTTGCCGCCTGGTCGCGCCGGCACGCCCCCAGCTCGCGGCGCAGGCAGTAGCGCGTGTGCATCACCGGCTCGCGGCTCGCCTCTCGCTTCTCGTGAGTTGTATTTTGAGTTTCGAGTGCTGGAGCAATGGCCGTCGCGCCATGCTCGCGGTAGAGCTGTTCGGCCAAGTGGTTGGCAACGTTGTCGGTGCTGGCCAGGTGAGTGGCGTGGCAGGGTGCCGTGTGGTCCTCGTTGCGGCGGCGATCCACCTGCCGTGTGGCGCGGTGGGCGCGGTTGAGCAACTCGATGGTCTCGCGCCGCAGCTGCGAGAGCAGCGAGGCGGGAATGAACAGCTGCCCCGGCACATCGGCCTTGCGCAATCGGTAAATGGTGGTGCCCAGCTTGCCCAGTTCGGCCTGCTGACGCTTGTGCTGTGGCTGCCGTGCTGACATGAGTGGCGGCGTGTCGACGGCGTGCGTCACACGGCAGCCGCGCTCGTCGGTCAGCTCAAGCACCAGCCTCCCACCGCGCACGCCCAGGGTGGCGTCAACAGCCACGCGCCGCTCGGCGCTGCAACGCCCCAGCGCGTCTGACATCGCCTTGTCGTGGGTGCGCCACACTTGGGTGCCGACCGGGATGGCTGCCGGGGTAGCCAGGTAAATGTCCTCGCTCTCCACGCGGTTCACGCGCACACCATCGAACGTGCCGTCACTCCCCATGTAGCCCAGTCCGTCGCCGGCCACGATGCGCTTGCTGGTGTCGAGACGCAGCGTGCGTCCTTGCACCGCCATGGCGCGGCCCAGCGGCTCGCCCACCGACTTGGGCGTGATTGTCGAGGCCATCGCGTGGCCGTTGGCCAGCTGGTGTCCGTCGATGAAATAGGTGGTGAGCGAGCGGTTGAAGCTGCGGGCAACATCGGGCGTGAACGTGAATTGGCTCGTGCCACTCGAGGCGCGCCGCAACGTCTCGGGGTGGCGCGCAATCACGTCGTCTAGCACCTGGCGGTAGTGCGCCACCACGTTTTTCACGTAGCCCACGTCCTTGAGCCGCCCCTCGATTTTGAACGACGACACGCCGGCCTCCACCATCTGCTCCACGCGGCTGCCAAGGTTCAGGTCGCGCAGCGAGAGCAGGTGGCGCCCGGCGATGAGCCGGCGACCGTTCTCGTCCTCGAGGTCGAATGGCAGCCGGCACACTTGTGCGCACTCGCCCCGGTTGGCGCTGCGCCCCATCAGAGCCTGGCTGGCCTGGCAACGGCCGCTGTAGCACACGCACAGGGCACCGTGCACAAAGGCCTCGAGCGGCACATCCACGGCCTGGTGGATAGCCGCAATCTCGGCAAGCGTCAGCTCGCGCGCCATCACCAGTTGCGAGAACCCCAGCGCCGCCAGAAACCGGGCTTTCGCGGGGGTGCGCAGGTCGCACTGTGTGCTCGCGTGCAGCGCGATGGGAGGGATGTCAAGCCGCAGGATTCCCAGGTCCTGCACAATCAGCGCGTCGACACCGGCGCGGCACAGCGCGTGGATGAGCTGCTCGCACTCGGTCAGCTCGTGGTCGTAGACCAGCGTGTTCACCGTGGCATAGACGCGGGCATCGTACTGGTGAGCGAAGTCGCACACACGGGCAATGTCGCCGACCGTGTTGCCCGCCTGGGCGCGGGCACCGAAACGCGTGGCACCCATGTAAACGGCGTCGGCGCCGTGGCGCACGGCCTCGATGGCCACCTCGGCATCTCGAGCCGGCGCCAGTAGTTCAATCGTCCGCTTTTTTTCTGCTTTAGTCATAGGAGGGGGAGATGCTTTCGCGGTTTATGCTGACAAAATTACTCATTTGTGGTGACATTTCCAAATGCCGTGACAAAAAACTGGCTCTATAACGGATAGTAGATGTGGTTTCATGCCATACCGCCTTTGGGTTGTGCGCCTTAAATTTGCCTTATTCGTGCAATTCGCATTGAGTATGAATTACCCATACAAAACGTTACAGAGCCGAAAACCGTTTGCGTCCGTGCGTGTTAACTTTCCCATGGCCTTGGCCCGGACGGGCGTCAGCCCCATTCCAATTCTCACGATGCGATTCCGCAGTGCGGCTGCTGCGGACACGACAACGTGATACCCTTACCCTTAAAAGATGTTACACCGGCACTTTTCAGCTGGTGGGTGCTTGCCGTGTGGAAAAAATTGCGTAATTTTGCAGGCTGAATTGGAGTCAAGTCATGAAAAGTTATGCCATCATTCTTGCCCTTGCTGTCTCACTTGTTTCGTGCGGCGAGTATAACAAGGTGCTCAAGAGCGGCGACCCGAACCGCAAGTTCGAGTTCGCCAAGCAGTCGTTTGAGCAAAAGCGCTATATGCAGGCTGCCACGCTCCTCGAGGACGTGGTGACCGTGTTCCGAGGCACCGACAAGGCCGAGGAATCGCTCTACCTGCTCGGACTGAGCTATTACGAGAACAAGGACTACCTGACCGCCTCCACCTATTTCAAGAACTACTACCAACACTACCCGCGTGGGCAATATGCCGAGTTGGCGCGCTACTATGCCGGCTACGGGTACTACCTCGACTCGCCCGAGCCGCAGCTCGACCAAACGGGCACCATCAAGGCCATCGAGGAACTGCAGGGATTCATCGACTACTTCCCCAAGAGCGACAAGGTGGCCATCGCGCAGAGTGCAATCTTTGAGCTTCAGGACAAGCTCGTGCTCAAGGAGCTGGAGAACGCACAGCTGTACTATAACTTGGGCAACTACATGGGGAACAACTACGAGAGCGCGGTGATTACCGCCAAGAACGCCATCAAGGAATACCCCTACACCAAATACAAGGAGCAGCTGGAGATGCTCATTCTCAAGGCCCGCTACCGCGAGGCTTCGGAGAGCGTCGACGAGAAAAAGCAGGACCGCTTCCGCACCGTCATCGACGAGTACTACGCTTTTATCAACGACTATCCCGACAGCCAGTTCCGCCACGAGGCCGACGGCATCTTCAAGGTTGCCGACAAATTTGTGAACCGATAACTAAACGAATAAAACCCACATATTTTCATTCTGAACATGGATTACAAGAAGACTAACGCTCCGCAGACCACCACCGTGCTCGACCTGGTGGAAATGGCCGAAAAGACGGGCAACATCTACGAGACTGTGGCCATCATCGGCAAGCGCGCCAACCAGATTTCCAGCGAAATCAAGGGGGACCTGGAGAAGAAACTCCAGGAGTTTGCCACGATGACCGACAACCTGGAGGAAATATCGGAGAACCGCGAGCAGATTGAGATTTCGCGCTTCTACGAGAAGCTCCCCAAGGCCACGCTCATTGCCACGCAGGAGTATCTCGACGACAAGCTGGCTTTTCGCAACATAGCCAAAGAGCGCGACGAGCTTTGAGCGACACCGCCCCGTGACGGTGACAAGCACACATCGCACAGTCCGCAGCCCCAAAGGCCGCGGACTGTTGCTTTATCTGCGACGGGCATGTGATACTTCTGTGGTGAAAGTCCACTCGAGGCGTAGTCACCGACGACCCCAACTATAGCGACTTGCAAGTTTTAAGTGGCGACGCTTGGGGGAGAAGAAACAATAGCGAAATCGTGGCATGATTAACTGAATTCAGATGCCGTAAGCCGAATGGCAAGTACGGTGGTGTGAAGGTCGGGGAGCGCAAGCTAATGCTCACCGACCTACTCGATTGAACAAAAAGTTTGGTAAATTGGGAAATGTTCACTAAATTTGCGGCGTTCAAAACACGTGAACACTAATATAACAGTGAACAAGTATGGTCGGAGAAGAAATTATCAATGATGTCGTTTATAATCTGAAACGACTAACGAACTGGGAGCGCATTAGTTTCAAAGCTGTTAAACAAAAGAATTATGACTATGACCTCTCCATCAATGGAGTGGTATTTGCATGTGGCGTGAAACAACAAGTGAACAAGGCTAACTATAACCTTGTTGTTCAACAGATGAGAAGTCTGAAAGAGCAGACTGACAAGCCTCTGATGTTGGCAGCATACCACTTCTCGCCAGAATTATTCGACAGGTTGCCTGAAGATGGGATTAGCGTGGTGGAAAGCAATGGAAATTGTAATATTATGGCAGCTCCGATGTTTATACGTATTAGCGGACAAAAAGCGACACAGCCCAAAGAGACTAAAGGCAAAGCTTTCAATGAAGCTGGACTTAAGGTGATTTTCTATTTGTTGCTGGATGAAACAAATATCAATAAGCCTTATCGTATTATTCATCAAGACACTGGTTTGTCGCTGGGCACAATCAAGAACGTAATTGAGGAGCTGCGCAGGGGACAGTTTGTGCTAACTACAGAGAAAGGACGCTTTCTGAAGAATAGGAAGGAGTTACTTGACATCTGGCAGACACACTATAACCAGAGCCTGAAGCCAAAGTTGCTGTTGAAGGAAATGGAGTTTGTGGATGCCGACTGCCGACGGGATTGGGTGACGATGGTGTTGCCAGATGGTATGTGCTGGGGAGGTGAAGGTGGAGCCTTCCTGATTGACCACTTTTTGGTGCCGGAGCTGTTTGATATTTACACAGAAACACCGAGTGTCAAACTGATGATGACAAAAAAGGTGAAATTCCAAGAGAAAGGCAGAATTAAACTCTATCAGAAGTTTTGGAAGGGCAATACCGAAGAGAAGACGGCTCCGAAGATTCTGATATACGCTGACTTGATGGGCAGTGGCAACAGCCGTTGCATTGAATCAGCTCTAAGGCTGATTGAAAATGGAATATAGTATCACGAAAGAGGAACTTGGCAATGACTGGCTATATAGTACGCTCGTTGCTCTGGATAAGTGTATGGCTGAATACGGGCTGCCGTTGTATGTTAGGAGCCAGGGCAAGGGATGTCGCCATGAAGCTGATGAAGAACGATGAACCCAAGCGGCGTACGGAAGATTTGGACGTGGCTGTTGCCATAGAGGATTGGCAGACTTTTGACGAGATCTGCAAAACGCTACAAAGCAACCACTTCAAGCGCCATGGCGAGACGCAGAAGTTCTTCTACAACGGCGAGAACGGGGATCTTGATTTTGAAGTGGACATCGTGCCATTTGGCGGCATCGCAGTAGACGAAAAAATTGGATGGCCACCTGAAGGCAATCCAGTCATGTCGGTAAAATGCTTTCAAGACGTAATGAACGAGGCGGTCACTGTTGTTGTGAATGACGTGGTAAGAGTAAAAATGGCTCCGCTATGCGGTCAGTTTCTGATTAAGCTGGACACATGGAACGATAGGAATGCATCGACCGATAAGGATGCAGAAGATATGCTGTTCATTCTGAAGAACTACCTCGACATCCAGTTGCTCTATCAGCAAGACAAGGTGCCGCCCCAGGGTAGCTTTCGACGATGAGAGCCTGGATACCATTGTCTGGGGTGCACAATGGTTGGCGTATGACATCAGCAAACTGCTGACGATTGAGCATCTTCAGTTCTATGCAGACCTTGCGACGGAAGAATTGAAGAAGGAGGAAAAGAGTAATCTCATTTATCACTTTATGAAGTATTATGGAAACACAGAAATGGACGATATCAGTAACTATTATGAGCCGTGTCGTCTGATTTGGAGCGTGTTCGCCGAAATCTGCAACAACGAGTTGGAGGAAAGGAAGAAACAATGTGCGTGAAATCATGTTCAATAGGCAACAAGGTTTATCCCAATGAAAGCAGACTGGTCGTACATAATATGGGAATATATGGCGTGGCAGTCGTTTTAGCTGATGGGGATTGAGCCTCGGTTTTTGGCTGCCGAGGTGGTGACAGAATCAGCAGCAGGCTATCTGATGATGAACTATGAGGGTGTTGCCGAAAGGGCTATAGTCTACGAAATTGTTGCTTTCTTCATGCCCCCATGCAACAGCGGGCAGCGGCAACCACCCGACGTTGGGGTGATTGCCGCTGCTCGTTGTTTGCATCGTGCGCAAGTGTCACGGTTGCTTCGTGGTCTCGGCTGGTGCGGCGGCCTTTGCGGCCTCGCTGTCGGGCTTCAGCCAGCGGTCGAACCACTGGAAGAACTCACGCTGCCACAGCACCGAGTTCTGCGGCTTCTGAACCCAGTGGTCCTCGTCGGGGAACAGCACCATGCGGGCCGGCAGGCCGCGCAGCTTGGCGGCGTTGAACGCCTGCATGGTCTGTGTGTAGGAGATGCGGAAGTCGTTGTCGCCCGTCGTGCACATGATGGGCGTGTCCCAGTTCTGCACATAGTTGGCCGGGTTGGCCACGCTGTAGCTCTTCTGCGCCACCGCGTTGCCCTTGTCCCAGTAGGGGCCGCCCAGGTCCCAGTTCACAAACCACAGCTCCTCGGTCTCAAGGTACTGGCCCATCAGGTTGAAGATGCCGGCGTGAGCCAGGAAAGCGGCAAACCGCTTCTGGTGGTTGCCTGCCAACCAGTACACCGAGTAGCCGCCGTAGCTGGCGCCCGTGGCACCGATGTGCTCGCCATCAATCCACGGCTCCTTCTTCATGTAGTCCACGGCGCTCATGTAGTCCTTCATGTTCTGGCCGCCGTAGTCGCCCGAAATCTGCGCGTTCCATTCGGTGCCGAAGCCCGGCAGGCCGCGACGGTTGGGCGCAATCACCACATAGCCCTGGCTG
Organism: Muribaculaceae bacterium; assembly: GCA_017443765.1. Lineage (GTDB taxonomy): Bacteria > Bacteroidota > Bacteroidia > Bacteroidales > Muribaculaceae > Sodaliphilus. The sequence goes on from JAFSYB010000036.1 coordinate 13,996, forward strand.
GCTATCAGGCGCAGGTTCCACCGGTAGCTCCAGAACTGGCTCACCGGCGACTGCGGACCACCCTCACAGAACAGGATGGCGGGGTACTTCTTCGCCTCGTCGAAGTTTGGCGGCGTGAGCACCCACGTCAACATCTGCTTGCCGTCGGTGGTCGGCACCATCACCTTGCGGCACTCCACCTTCTCGAGCTTGGCCATCAGCTCGTCGTTCACATGGCTCACCTGCTTGGGCTCCTCGCCGGCCTTGACGGTGAAGATCTCGTTAGGCTCCAGGAACGAGTGGCGCAGCGTCACAACGGTGTCGCCGGCAAACGCCAGCGCGGCGTAGTCGTACTGTCCGGCAGCCACGGTGTCCACCTTTTGGGTGGCCACGTCGATGCGGAACAGCGGCGATGTGCCTTGGAACGGACACAGGAAGTAGATGTATTTCTCGTCGGGCGACCACGCGATGGCATCTACGCTGTAATCCCAGTCCTTGGTCAAGTCCACCTTCTCGCCGCCGGGCTTGTCCATCATAAAGATGCGGTTCTTGTCGGCCTCGTAGCCGTCGTGCTCCATCGACAGCCACGCCACCTTGCCGCTGCGGCTCACGATGGGGTTGTTGTCGTAGCCCATCATGCCCTCGGTCAGGTTCTCGGTGCGGCCATCCTCGGTGAAGTACTGGTACAGGTCGCTGTTGGTGCTCACGGCGTAGTCCACACCCACCTTCTTGCGGCACACATAGATGAGCGACTTGCTGTCGGGCAGCCAAGCCAGCTGCTCGATGCCGCCCCACGGGCGCATGGGCGATTCAAACTGCGTGCCTTCGAGCACGTCCTTCACGTTGCTCAGCTTCGTGCCGTCGAAGTCGGCCACAAAGGGGTGGGGAATTTCGGTCACCCACTCGTTCCAGTGCCGATACATCAGGTCGTCAATCACGCGGGCCTTCGTCTTGTCCAGGTCAGGATGGTGATCCTGGGCCGTCTTGCCGTATTTCACTGTTGAGACCAACAGCACCTTCTTCTCGTCGGGCGAGAGCACGAAGCCCTCGATGCCGTTCTCCATGTCGCTCACGCACTGCCGGCCGCTGCCGTCGGCGTTCATCACCCACAGCTGAGGCAATGCGCCCTCCTTGTCGTCCTTATAGACAAAAGCGATGCGCTTGCCGCCGTCCAGCCACACGGCGTTCGACTCGCTGTTCACCGTCTTGGTGAGCCGGGTGGCGTTCTCGCCGTTCAAGTCGCTCACCCACAGCTCGCGGTTGCCTTTGTTCTCGGCAATGCTCATGTACTGCACACCATAGAGGATTTTCGTCCCGTCGGGCGACACCACCGGGTCGCCCACACGGCCAAATGCGTTCAGCACCTCGGGCGTGTAGTGCATGTTCTCCTCAAGTTTCAATTCGGGCTTCTCAATCAGTTTGCTTGAGCCGCCGCCACCTTGCTCGCCGCAACCCGTGCAGCAAAGCAACGCCGATGTTGTCAGCATGATGGTAGTCTTTAGTAGTTTCATAAACAGGGATTATTAGGTTTACACATATTTTCAGTCTGCAATGGTGATTCACCGCGTGTGATGGGTTGTTGCGCCTGCGTGTCAGCTGCATCGCGAGTGTCGGCGAGCCGTCGGCACTCACCGCTCGCCGTTGGGCCGATGAGGTCGCCTGCTCCATTCGCCCCCTCAACGCGGGGGCAAAGCCGTTGCCGAGGCCTGCCCGTCGGCAAGGGTGGGGCAGGGGGCTCACTTTGCAATCAAGGCAAGGAACTCGTTGCGCAGCTCAATGTTGTCGAATCTGCCGCAGTAGTGCATGGTGACGGTCTCGGCGGTTTGCTTTTCCACGCCGCGCATCTTCATGCACAGGTGCTGGGCGCGAGCCACCACGATGACGCCCCGGTTGCGCAGGTTGGCGTTGATCAGGTCGCACAGCTCGGTGGTCATGCGTTCCTGCACTTGCAGCTTGCGCGAGCAGCTGTCCACAATGCGCCCCAGCTTGCTCAAGCCCACTATCTCGCCGTCGGGGATGTAGCCCACCGACACCGTGCCGAAGAACGGCAAGATGTGGTGCTCGCACAGCGAGTAGAACTCGATGTCGCGCACGATGACGATTTGCGAGTCGTCGTGCTCAAAGATGGCCGAGCGCAGGATGGCTGCCCCATCCTCGTGATAGCCACGGGTGTTTTCAAGCAACGCCTTGGCGGCGCGCACAGGCGTTTTCACCAGCCCTTCACGGTCGGGGTCTTCGCCAATGAGGGTGAGAATGGCGCGGTAGTGCTCGGCGATTTGCTCGACGAGCTTGAGGTCCATGTTGATATAAGCCATGGTTGTTGTTTTATTGCCAAACGTTGATGTGGTCGCGCACGATGGTCATCTCGCGAGCATAGCTTGGAAACACGCTGCGTATGCGGGCCAGGGCGGCTTGTGCCTCGCTCTGGCTCTTGAAGTCGCCAATGCGCAGCCGCCACGACGGCGCGTTGTACGAGATGTAGGACCGGTACTGGGGGAATTTCATCGCGATGGCGCGGGCGCGAGCCTGGGCGGCTGCCTTGGCGGTGCGCTGGTTGTTGTCGGTGTAGGCCTGGATGCGGTAGCCCACCGAGCGCGCCTGAATGGTTTGCTGCGTGGTGCGCTCGCGCTTGGGCTGCTTCGGACGGTCGCTCTTTTCCTTCTCCTTGTCCTTGTCGCGGTCACGCGTCTCGTCCTCGATTTCGTTGAGCTTGTCTTCTTTGTCGTCGGCTTTCTTCTCCGGCTTGGCATTTTGCTTGCGCGGTTGGTCGGCCGACTGACGGTTCAGGTTGCTGTTGTTGCGTTTTGCCAGCTCCTGTGGCGCGTCAACGACTACCTGGCCGCTTTGGTTGAGCCGCGAGGGCAGGTCGACCGACGTCTGTGCCGACAGGGTGAGGACGGTTATCACGTTGGCAAACAGCAAGATAAGGCGTATTCTGAAATGCTTCATAATCGCTTTGATGAAATTGTGCCCACAAAGGTAGTAAATAATGCACAATGCACAATGCGCAATGCGTAAAAAAAGCGGCGCATTGCGGAATTGTGCATTGTGCATCATGCCTCGTGCATGGTTCAGAACGCGGTCACAATGCCCATGAAGTCGGCTGCCTTGAGCGACGCGCCGCCGATGAGGCCGCCATCAATGTCGGGCTTGGCAAACAACTCGGGGGCGTTGCTGGGCTTGCAGCTGCCGCCGTACAGGATGGTGGTGTCGTTGGCCACCACCGCGCCGTATTTCTCGGCCACCAACTGGCGGATAAAGGCGTGGATTTCCTCGGCCTGGTCGGCAGTGGCGGTCTCGCCGGTGCCGATGGCCCAGATGGGCTCGTAGGCAATCACCACCTGGCCAAACGCTTCGGCCGACAGGTGGAAGAGCGAGCCCACCAGCTCGTTCTTGATCACCTCGAAGTGGGTGCCGGCCTTGCGCTCCTCGAGGCTCTCGCCGCAGCAGAAAATCACGCGCAGACCGCTGGCCAGTGCCAGGTCCACCTTGGTCTTGAGCATCTCGATGCTCTCGTTGTAGTAGCCGCGCCGCTCGCTGTGACCCAGAATCACGTACTGGGCGCCAGTGGAGGCTACCATTGCCGCCGACACCTCGCCGGTGTAGGCTCCCTTGTCATGGTCGGCGCAATTCTCGGCGGCCACAGCCACCGGCCCGCCCGACAGTGCCTGGCATACGGGTACCAGGTGGGGGAAAGGCACCCCCACAATCACGTCGCATTTCAGCTCGCCGGCAGCCTTCACGGCCTGGCTCACTTCCTGGGCAAGCTTGATGCCCTCGGGCACGGTGGTGTTCATTTTCCAGTTGCCCGCTACAATGTTCTTTCTCATAACGATGTTTCTTTGGGATTATGTATTTGAGTTAATCTTCAGCAGTTGTGGTTTCTTGTCCGTCTTGCGGCTGTGCCGGGGGCGTGGGTTGGTCAGCGTCCCGGGGCGCGCCGGCCTCGCGGCGAAACACGCGCCGCAACAGCAGGTGGATGCGGTTGATGAACAGCAGGGCGGCCATCAAGGCGGCGTAGGGAATGAGGATGCCGCGCAGGGTGCCGCGCGCGTCCATGTCGTCTCCTAAGGTGGCAGGGTCAAGCTCCGCCGCGTGGAGCTTGTGGGAGTCAATCGACCCTAACGTGCGTTTCCATTGCACCACCCCCTGGCTCACATACACCACGGCGGGGTTGCCGCGGGCGAGCATCTTGATGTCGCTGTCGTCGGCCTCGAGCATGGGGTAGGCGGCCATCGAGAGGTCGTTCCAGTGCTCAATCTGTTGCTCGGTGGCGGCTGTCACGCCGGCAACCGATGTGTGGTGTGCGCGGGCGTGGTCGACGAGCTGGTTGATGACAAACGCATGGGCCAGGCTCACGCGGGGCAGGTCGGGGAACAGAATCAGCAGCACGCTGCTGTCGCCCAGCACCTCGGCGGTGACGTCGAGGCCGCCATCGAGCAGGCTCAGCTGGTGGCCGCTGCGCTCCACCACGGCGGCCCGGCGGGCGCTGGCCGGGCGGCGGTCCACATATTCCCAGCCCGCTTCCTCGTCGGGCAGCGAGTCGAGGGTGAACTCCTGCCGCTCGCCGTTTTTCTCATAGATAAATAGGTAGTCGTCGGCGTCATCGGCGGTGGCGGTGGCCAGCCGGGTGCCCACCGGGTAGGGGCGGAAGTCCGCCAGCGGCTGCACGAAGTAGCCATGCCAGGCCACGGCGAGCGTCGCCGCCAGCGTGAGCGCACCCACTATCCATTGCACGGCAGGGCCGTACCAGCCGCGCACATGCCTCCCCTGCCAGAGTAGCATGCACAGACCGGCAAGCAGCAGCAGGTTCTTGCCAAAGGTGGCCCAGTTGCCCAGGTGCAGCGCATCGCCAAAGCAGCCGCAGTCGGCCACGGCACGGGTGATGGCCAGCCACAGCGTGAGCGGCGTCAGGCACAAGGTGAGCAGGAGCAGCAGCAACGGCACGCTGCGGCGGAACGCACCCACCGCAAGCAGCACGCCCAGCACGCACTCCACGGCGGCGATGCACACGGCGGCAACCAGCGACAGCCCCGCCACGCCAGGCCACCCCAACGCCAGCACGTATTCCGTGATTTTGTAGTAACTCCCCCAGGGGTCAATGGCCTTGGCAAAGCCCGAGAACACAAACACGCCGCCCACCACAAGCCGCAGCAGAACCACGGCAACGCTGGGCACACGCCGGCTCGGCAAAGGGTTAGGCTGATTGTTCGTCATGCTTGATGAGCGCAAAAACGGCATAGTTGATTATGTCCTGGTAGTTGGCGTCGATGCCCTCGCTCACCAGGGTGGCTCCCTGGTGGTTCTCGATGTGCTTGATGCGCTGCAGCTTGGTCAATATCAAGTCGGTGTAGCTCGAGATGCGCATCTCGCGCCACGCCTCGCCGTAGTCGGTGTTCTTGGCAGTCATCAGCTGCTTGGTGGCGGCAATGAGGCTGTCAAAGAGCGACAGTGCCTCCTCGGCGCTCATGTCGATGCTGGTGCTGCTGCCACGCTCAAGCTGGATAAGGCCGATGATGCCATAGTTGATGATGCCCATAAATTCCGGCCAGATGTCCTCGCCCACCTGCGACACGCCATTCTCCTCCAGCGTGCGGATGCGGTTGGCTTTGATGAGAATCTGGTCGGTGACCGATTGCGGGCGCAGGATGCGCCACGACGGGCCATAGTCCTTCATCTTGTAAACGAAGACTTTGCGGCAGCGGCTGATTACCTGGTCATATTCTTGGCTGGTGTCCATAAAACTATCCGTGTAGGTTTTTTCAACCTGCAAAGGTAGTGCAAATCGAGCGCAATGGCAAGAAATCGGCAAACAAAATGCAATTTTGATTAGCCGAGTGCCTTGCCATTGCCGAGATGCCGCCTGCCTTCGGCGCAGCCAACGGTAGTGCAAATCGAGCGCAATGTGACACGGGGACGGTTCTTTTGTCACATCAACCAAGTGACAAAATAACCGTCCCCGTGTCACAAATGGTTTAATGATAGCGTTTCTTAAGTGCGGCCATAAACCGCTGATGATCTTCGGGAACAATGTCCACCTTGGTGGGTGCATTACTATTCGGGTGCATCTTGAGCCACTCGTTGCGCACCTGCTCATGGGTGACGATGTTTTTCACAGGTATCTTGTACTTCTTCATAATCGGAATCAAGTAGTCGATGGCACTGTCGATTTGCTTGTCGGTGAGCGGTTGCACATGGGTGTCGACGCTTTGAAACTCGATGCCGATGGTGAAATTGTTGCACCAATCCTTTCCGTTGAGCCTCGAATAGCCGGCATGGTGTGTCCTTTCTTTTGGTGATGCGAGCACATAGCGCGTGCCGTCGCGGTCGATGAGCACATGGCAGATCACTGTGCTTGACGTGTCGAAGTAGAGCTTGTCCAAAGCTTGCTTACTGCTTTGGCACGCTGTGTGATGCAGCACCACGCCCTGCACAAGGTTTTTGCCCGCGGATAGTTTCTTCTCGGAAAGTGGAGCGAAGGTGCAGACCTTGTATTTGCCCTCCCGTTTGCAGCTTTGTTTGTCGTTGTTGCACCAGGCGGCAACACCACTGCAAATCAATGCCGCAGCACACACAATCGAGGTGATGATAATTCTTTTTTTCATGACTTAATTTATGGTTATTGGAAATATATCGCATAGCCGAAAGTGTAACCCATCGCTGAAACGACGTTGCAAATTTACTGCCGATTCCGCAATTAACTGCAATGATTTGACGCCGATTGTACGAACTATGGCGATTATTGTATGAAATCAAAGTGTGACAAGAGAACCGTCCCCGTGTCACATGGCGCGATACTTGTGCGTGAGGGGGGAAAAAACAAAACTGGCAGCCGGGCTATAAGCCGGGTTCTGTACCGTGACGGGCACGGCGCTTGTCATTTATCTGTCCGGCGCATTGCTGCGTCGGTATATCGCGCCGGAGCGCGAAGTAGCGGCCTACCCCCCGGCAATGGACGAGCAGCCCTTGGATGCCGGTATACTTGACCTTGCAACTCACAGGTGGTGCGGCACGCCATGTCGCCATGGCGCCCGGTGGGCTCTTACCCCGCCTTTTCACCCTTGCCACGGCGCACGAGGCACCGGGCGGTTGTTCTCTGTCACCTTAACCCCACAGTCGCCCATGGCTTCCCGTTAGGAAATGTGATGCTCTGCGTTGCCCGGACTTTCCTCTTGGCGCACCTTTCGGCCCGCGCCAAGCGACAAGCCACCCGGCTGTCAGTTTTTCGCCCTGCAAAGGTAGTGCAAATCGAGCGCAATGGCAAGAAATCGGCAAACAAAATGCAATTTTGATTTGCCGAGAGCCTGCCATTGCCGAGATGCCGCCTACCTTCGGCAAGGCCAACGGTAGTGCAAATCGAGCGCAATGGCAAGAAATCGGCAAACAAAATGCAATTTTGATTTGCCGAGAGCCTGCCATTGCCGAGATGCCGCCTACCTTCGGCGCAGCCAACGGTAGTGCAAATCGGGCCTCAAGTCACATATCACTTCACCAACAATAGCTCGGGGTGTTCCAACTCCTCCACAAGTAGGTCAACCATTGTGCAAGGTTTATGGGCTGCGTAGTTGTTATCGGTGTATAATGCGCGGAGTTGCTTGGCGAAACGTTTGGCTAAGTCCTCGCGGCCATACTGTTGTAGCAACATATAAATATTCGGATTGCCCTTCTGATACCTAAAGTTTGAGTATCCCATTCTTTTTTTAAAGGCTTGTTCAATCCTCTCAATATAGTTTGACCGACTAATGCCTGTATCCAAATATTCGAAGTGCAAATAGTACCATAATTCAAAAGCATCGTTGGTCCAGGCACTATGGAACCCTAAATTATTGGCTTTATTGATGGCATCGTTAAAGTCATCAAAATCATCCTTGTCAAACACGACCCAAACGCGGTCAAAACACATGGCATTTTTGCGCTCCAATTCTGTCTTGATTTCCAATGTTCTGTTTACCAGAGCTATAGTAGCCCGGCCTTCACCCTCTATCGTCACTTCACGAACGGTTGAGATGTAATTATTGATAAGTGCCTCAAAATAGTGTGGTTCTGTCTTAGTCCCTTCGCAGACTATCAGAAAACGCACAAGTTTGTCACGAACGTTCTCCTTGCGCTTTTTGGAGGCTTTAGCTTGTCGACGTTCTTGCCGAAGTCGGGTGATTTCATCTTTTCTCGAATATCCCATGGCAACACCTTTATTTTCCAATAAAAGGAATGGCTCCGTAGCGTCCACGAATATAGTCGCGTTTTATGTCACGGTCGTTGCGAACCTTTTTTCCATCCTCATCTTTGAACTCCACAAGCGAGTAGATGTCGGTTGACTCCACCTTGTCTTTCTCAGCAAACCAAATTTGGTCACGGCGAAGGATATCCAAATCAAGAAGATTGGTGTCATGAGTCGCGAAAATCAGTTGTGCACCATGGCGATTCTTTTCCGGGTCCATAAACAGAAGCACGATGTTCCGTGTAAGCAGTGGATGTAGTTTTGCATCCAGTTCATTAACTATCAGTGTCTTTCCCTCGTTCAGCGTATCGAATATTGGGCCGGATATCTCTATCACATTCTTAGTCCCCTCCGATTCCATCTGATTCTTGTGGAAATTGCGCTCGCCAACTACAAGCCCATGCTCGTCATAGACATTGTGAGTGGTAATCGATTCCACCACATTACCTGTCGACAAGTCTTTCTCCAGTTGTGTCCTTATCGATTGTGGGGCGCTATCTAAAGCCTCTTTGAGAATATCAACTTTTTTAACCGAGAAACGAGTAAAGCCCAGTTGTAGAGTTCTAAAAAACTCCTGAGCCTGCTCTGCTCCATTCAGATGTTCCAAAAACATGGCGAGTGTGAATCCCTCGTAGCCCTCGCTGTCAATTCCTGAAAGCACGTTACATTCTCCAAACCAACCAATTATCGAATTGGACTTTTCGCCCTTCAGCTGGCCCACAAGCGAAAGGAAGAGGCGATTGGAGTTGGTCAAACCCTCTTTCCCCTGGCCTTCCGGGAATCTTTTGGCCGAAACAGCTATGACGTTTCGTGAACGCACAAAAAGTTCATATTCTTTTTCGCCAAGTCGCTTCTCATAAAGCCACTCCGAGATAATATCCGTTTTATTGTACTCAAAGCCATAGCGATAAAGCACCTCGCCTTTGATGAACTGGATTTCAAATAGCGTAGGCAGGTCGCCAGAGTTCTCATCCAACGCAAAAGGGTCATAAGGGAGCGAATCCCCCTCGTTCAGCCGTACGGAGTGCTTTACCATGCCACGCATGGTCGAAATGGCCTTGATAAGATTGCTTTTCCCACCCGAGTTGGCACCATAAAAGACTGCCAACGGCAGCAAGTTGTGCTTTCCTATTTTGATGACGGATTCTTTATGCTCTTTAATAGAACTAGCTTCCATGCTGAACGTGCGTTCCTGCTTAAAGGACCGATAGTTCTTGACTGTGAAATTTATTAGCATAGCTCAAATTTTTTTTGCAAAGGTATATAATAGCTTTATTGCGTGCAAGAAAATTTGAGATAAATTCTCATTTTTCGATTAAAATATAGTATTCAACAAGATGTGCGACGATGAAGTTTGTGGAATTTTCTCACTTCGTGGCGATGTGTGCGCAGAGGAACCGCCCTCCCGTCGCCGTGTCATGCGGCGGCGTGGAGGATGCGGTTGATGACGATGTTCAGGTCGTCGACGTCCACTGTGCCGTCGCCGTTCAGGTCGGCCCGTGCTTGGATGGTTGCGGCTTGGTGGCGGCCCAAGATGACGTTGATGATGGCGTTCACGTCGTCGATGTCCACCACGCCGTCGCCGGTCACGTCGCCCACGTTGCTGTAGTCGGCGGTGATGTCGCGCACGGTGTACTTGTTGGTGGTTGACGAAATCTCGAAGTAGGTGTCCTGGCTCAGCCCGGTTATGTCCACGGTCTGGTGGCCGCCATCGCCCTGGCTGAAGATGATGTTGAACGTGTAGTCCTCGGCGGTGATGTCGAAGGGGTGGGCGTAGAACCGCGTGCCGCGCACGGTGCGGATGTCGCCCGCAGTCATCTGCCGTCCGGGCCACCCGCCCAGCAGGTTGCCGCTGGCATCCCAGGCGTAGAACCACACACTGCCCCAGTTGTCGGGAGCCGTGGTGGGGTCTTTGAGGTAGATGGTGGCCACGCGCGGCTCGAAGCCGTGGAAGATATATTCCCACTGCATCACATTGCGCACACGGCCGTCGGCCACCACGCCGGCGGTGAGCACGGTGTTGTCGTTGAAGGTGAGCGTGAGCTGCCCGGTGGCCGTGGTGCTGTTCACGGTGGGCTTGCTGCCGTCGAGGGTGTAGACGATGGTGGCTGTGCCGTCGCTGGCGGTGACGGTGACAGTCACCGCGTCGGTGTAGCGGCCACCCGGCACATCGACGCTGAGCGTGGGAGCCTCGCCGGCGTAGTCGGTCACCTCGTGGTGCCAGGTGTCGTCGATGTAGTAGCCGTGGTTGCGGTATTCCAGGTCGCGCGTCTGCGATCCGTCGACCACAAAGATGATGCCCGTGGGCTGCGTGGTGAGGTCGCCCTCGTAGGTCCACTTGAAAATCTTTCGGGTGCCGTCGGGCGTGGTGCCCATCAGCTCCATGGCCTGTCCGGGCCAGGAGCCTCCGGTGAAGTTGCCGCTGCTGTTCCACACCCAGGTGGTGACGCGTCCGGCGGTGAGCGGCGCCTCGAGGAACACGCTCAGGTCGTCCTCGTCAACGATTGGCTCGTAAGGCTCCAGGTCGCCGGGGTCGGGGTCGGGTGTGTAGCCGCCGGTGATGTACTGCGTGTCGGTGTCGCCGTCCTCCTCGTGGCCGTCCCAGGCAAGCTGCTCGGGCATCACCCGGCTGCTGCCGTAGAGGAATGGCCCGTCGTCGCCGATTTTTCCGGGGCCGTCGAGCACATAGACGCGCAGGTTGCCCTTGCCGCCGAAGTCGGGTGTGGTGAGCGTGCCATCGGTCACGGTAATCACGTCGCCGGTGATGCAGTCGCGGTAGGTGCCGTTGAGCACATGGCTGAACGTGGCGCCACTGTTCAGGGTCACCAAGGCATAGGAATCGATGTCGCCGGCAGTGTAGCGGCGCTTGAAGGCGTAGCCGTTGGTGGCGTGGCAGTCCTGCTTGGTGTACTGCCCCTTGCGCAGGGCGGGCACGGCGGCACGGATTTTGTTCAGGCGCTGCAGGTGGTGCGCCAGCGGGCGGCTCAGCGTGGCAGCCACATTGCCGCTGGCACTCGCCACCTCGCCGAAGTCGCTCACCGCGAGCTCGCCGGTGAGGTAGCCGCCATAGTAGGCGCGGCCGCTGTTCTTCAGGGCGATGTCGGTGCCCTTGTCCATCACCACGCCCTTGCGGAACTCCGTCTCGCCGCCGTAGTACAGGCAGGGGATGCCGCGCATGGTGAACATGAGCGAGAGGTTCTCGGCCCACTGCTCGGTGCCGCCGTTAAAGCGGTCGAAGCTGTCGGGGCCGTAGTCGTGGCTCTCGACGTACACCACGTTGTAGGTGGCGTCGTTGTACATATTGTCGCGGTCGAGCACGCCCCACAGTCGGCCGGCGCTCTGGAAGTTCCAGTGCGCGGTGAAGTCGATCACGCCCATGCCGCTTGCCTGACTGTAGTCGGGCGTGTGGTAGGTGTTGCCCTGCAGCAGGGCGTTGGTGCTGCGCGGCTGGTCGCTCTCGCTCAGGTTGGCGGTGTGCTCGGCCAAGCACAGCCGCTGGTTGTCGAGCGTGGCGGGGTCGGTGCTCTCGTACACCTCCACGCCTTGCCAGTAGGCCGCGTCGTCGTTCCACTGGCTCAGCAGCGCGGGGTCGCTCTGCCAGGTGTAGAAGTATGGCGACAGCGAGGGCTGGTTGCGGTAGGTGACATCGCTGAAGCGGGCGCACACCTCGGCAAACATATAGAACGGGCAGCCACCGAGACGCTTGCTCTTGTACTGCTCGCCCAGGGCGGCAAAGGCGGGAATGAACACCTTGTTGAACGTCAGGCGCGAGATGTGTCCGCCGGTGTCGATGCGGAAACCGTCGACGCCCATCGCAATGAATTGGCCGTAGCAGTTGATGAGGTGTTGCGCCGTTGCGGGGTTCTCGGTGTTCAGGTCCACGCAGTCGCCGGCAATCTGCGCCCACCAGCGGTTGGGCTCGTCCCAGTTGAAGTTGCCGTAGTGGTGCCACAGGTTGCGGGTGTCGTGGTTCACGCCGTCGGTGTTCTTCATCTTGGTCAGCCGGTCGCTGTATTGCTGGGCGCCGGGCAGGTTCAGGTAGTTGTCCTGCAGCAGTCCGCCGTTTTTCTTGGTGTAGGGTACCATGCACTGGTCGATGTCGCTCTGTGGCTTGCTCCAGTCGCGGTCGAAGAGGTGGCACAGTGTCTGCTCGCCAAAGTTGCCCGTGTGGTTGATCACGATGTCGAGAATGATTTTCATGCCCCGGGCATGGGCGGCGTCGATCACGTCTTGCAGCTTGCAGTCGTCGCTCTCGTAGCGGCGGTCCACCTGGCTGAAGTCCATGGCGTGGTAGCCGTGATAGTCAAAACCCGAGGCGTTCTGCACCACCGGGGTAATCCACACGGCGGTGAAGCCGAGGGCCTTGATGTAGTCGAGCCGCTCGATGAGCCCCTTGAAGTCGCCGCGCCACTCGGGGTCGTGCTCGGCGGCATCCTTGGCTCCGTCCCAGCAGTAGGTGTTGTTGCCCGGGTCGCCGTCGTAGAAGCGGGTGGTGATCACGAAATAGATGGTCTCGTCGCGGAAGTCGGTGCGGCCGCCCTCAAAGGCGGTGGTGGCCCAGCTGGCCAGCGCGGTGAGCGCCAGCAGGCACAACGCAAGTAGTCGGTAGGTTTTCATTGCAGTAGGGGGGGATGGGGTTTACTTCAATCGCAAATTTACACTTTAATCGCCACAATCTCGCCCAATCATGGCCGATGGGTGCTTTGTAATATTGTGCAAACGATTGCATTGCCCTTGACTGCCGCTGTCCCCGCGTGCTTGTATGTCGCCTGCGACAATAGCACGTGCCGCTGCTCCCCAATCGGGGGCAACGGCACGGTGAATCATTCCAACGGTGTCCGGGGCGTCAAGCCCGCGGCTCACTTGATGTTGGGCTCCTCGAGGCCGAGGCCTTTCTTCTTGTCAACCACCTTGAGCATCAGGCCGAGAATCAGGGCTGCCACGCCCAAGCAGGCCAGCATCACAAGCGGCCATGTATAGTTGAGCTGGGTGGGGTCGGTCACGCCGGGGTTGGTCTTGTCGAGTACCTTGCCAATCACCAGCGGGAACAGCCACAGACCGATGTTCTGAATCCAGAAAATCAGCGCGTAGGCCGAACCAATCACTTTGGCATCGACCAGCTTGGGCACACTGGGCCACAGCGATGCGGGCACCAGCGAGAACGAGGCTCCGAGCACCAGAATGGTGATATAAGCAATGGCGATTCCGCCAATGTCACTGCCCTTAAACAGTGGCAGGATAAAAGCAAACGTCAGGTGGCAGGCGATGAGAAGCAGCGAGCCCAGAACAAGCATCGAGGCCGCCTTGCCCTTGGTGTCGACATAGTTGCCCAGGATGGGGGTGATAAGCACGGCCAAGAGCGGGAACACGGCAAAGATTGCCTCGGCGCTTTGGCGCATATAGCCCATGTAGCAATAAACCACCAATGCGACGATGGACAGGCACAGCAAGCCATATTTCTTGGCTTTGTCTTTCATGAAATTGCTGGCAAAGCCGGCAGCGGCCACCACAAGCATGATAAGATACTGATAGATAGTTACTGAACTGCCAGCCCAGAAAGTGCCTGCGTCAGGCTCGGTAAGCGTGAGGTTGCACTGGAGCATGTTCACGGCATACTTCTGGAATGGGAAGATGGCCGAGTAGTAGAGTACGCACAGCAGGGCCACCAGCCAGAAGCCGCTGTCGCTGAGAATCTTGCCAATGTCGCTCACCTTGAATGGGTCGTCTTTCTCCTCGGCCTCACCAGTCTGGGAATCCAATTTCTTGTCCATGAAGAAGTAAACCACAAACATCATCAGTGCGATGCACAGCAGCACCACACCAAAGGCCACCGAGCGAGTCACGCTGACGTTGTCACCCAACTTGGCAAAGAACGGCGAGAAAATCATGCAGGTAGCCACGCCCAGTCGTGCGTGTGCCATCTCAGAACCCATGGCCAGTGCCATCTCACGCCCCTTGAACCACTTGACGATACCGCGGCTCACGGTGATACCGGCCATCTCGCAGCCGCAGCCGAAAATCATGAAACCGCACGCCGCCACCTTGGCCGAGGCAGGCATTCCCTCATAGAATGGAGCCACTCACATCTCATCGAATAGAGGAATGTAGTTCAGGTGATTGGTGAACCAGGTCTCCAAACCGCTGCCCATGAAGCTCTCGCTCAC
>JAFSYB010000037.1 GCA_017443765.1 Muribaculaceae bacterium
GGAAAAATGTCGGGAACCTCGACTACGTCAGCTGCTGGTATAAAAAAGCCGCCCTGTTGATGGCATCGCACCCGGCCACACGTGCCGCCTTTGTGAGCACCAACAGCATCTGCCAGGGAGAGCACGTGGCCAACCTGTGGGAGAGTCTGTTCAGGCAGGGCATCAGCATCAATTTTGCCCACCGCACCTTCCGTTGGGACAGCGAGAGCACGCTCAAGGCACACGTTCACTGCGTGGTTGTGGGATTCAGCAGGCATGACACCGCGCCGCGAATCATTTTTGATGGCGAGACAAAAACCGAGGCCGCCCACATCAACGCCTACCTGATGGATGCCGCCGATGTGTTTATCGGCAGCCGCCAGCACCCGCTGTGCGACGTGCCCGAGATTCGGCTTGGCGGACAGCCCATTGACGACGGCAACCTTACACTAACCAAAGCCGAACGAGATGAGCTGGTCAAAAGCGAGCCAAACATAGCTGCCTTCATTCGCCCATTCATGATGGGGAAGGACTTCATCAACCGCACAACACGCTATTGTTTATGGCTAAAAAACATGTCACCCAATCAACTACACCAGTCTCCATCGATTATGAAACGTGTTGCGCTCGTGCGAGAGTTCAGACAGAAAAGCAAGAGAGTCAGCACACTCAAATCAGCCGACACACCAGCACTTTTCGGTGCTCCCTTTGAGTGTCATGAGAACTATATAGCCATCCCCAAGGTTTCAAGCGAAAACCGACGATATGTACCCATAGGTTTTCTTACACCCGAAATCATACCGGGTGACAAGTTATTCTGTATGGAGCAAGCCTCGCTCTACCATTTTGGCGTACTCACCAGCAACGTGCACAACGCGTGGATGCGTGCCGTTTGCGGCCGGCTGGAAATGCGATACAGCTACAGCAACACCATCGTGTACAACAACTTCTCGTGGCCGGAGCCGAGTGAGTCGCAACTGGCGCGAATCGAGGCCACGGCGCGGGCGATTCTCGACGCGCGGGCACTGTATGCCGACTCGAGCCTGGCCGACCTCTACGACGAGGTGACCATGCCCATGGAGCTGCGGCGCGCCCACCAGGCCAACGACCGCGCCGTGATGGAGGCCTACGGCATGCCCTGGCGCACCATGACCGAAACCGACTGCGTGGCCGAACTTTTCAGATTGTATCAAAAATTAGCGAACAAAATATCAACCAAATAAAATATAAATAGCATTATGATTGACGAAGCATTATTGAAACAAGTCACCGAGAAGGCCCAGGGCTGGCTCGGTGCGGGCTACGACGGCGACATGCAGGCCCAGGTGCGCGCCATGCTCGAGGCCGACGACAAAACCGACCTGGTGGAGGCGTTCTACAAAGACCTGGAGTTTGGCACGGGCGGCCTGCGCGGCATCATGGGTGCCGGCAGCAACCGCATGAACATCTACACCGTGGGAGCCGCCACGCAGGGACTGGCCAACTACCTCAAGGAAAATTTCAAGGACTTACCGCAAATCGCTGTAGTTGTTGGCCATGACGTGCGCAACAACAGCCGGCTGTTTGCCGAAACCGTGGCCAACATCTTCTCGGCCAACGGCATCAAGGTGTATCTGTTCGAGGGTCCCCGCCCCACGCCCGAGGTGTCGTATGCCATCCGCCTGCTGGGGTGCCAAAGCGGCGTGAACATCACCGCCTCGCACAACCCCAAGGAGTACAACGGCTACAAAGCCTATTGGGACGACGGAGCCCAGGTGGTGTCGCCGCACGACGTGAACATCATCAACCACGTGAACCGCATCCACGACGTGGCCGAAATCAAGTTCGCCGGCAACCCCGCCCTGATTGAGTCCATTGGCGAGGACATCGACAGCCAGTACATCGAGCAAATCCACACGCTCTCGCTCAGCCCCGATGTGGACAAGCTCCAACACGACCTCAAGATTGTTTATACGCCCATCCACGGCGTGGGCCGCGACATCATTCCCCGCTCCATCAGGCGGTGGGGGTTCGACAACATCATTCATGTGCCTGAGCAGGACGTGATGAGCGGCGACTTCCCCACCGTGGACTCGCCCAACCCCGAGAACCGCAGCGCCATGGAGATGGCCATCGCCAAGGCAGAAGAGGTGCAGGCCGATATTGCCCTGGCCAGCGACCCCGATGCCGACCGCATCAGCGTGGTGTTCAAGAACAACAAGGGCGAATATGACCTGGTGAACGGCAACCAAATCCAGCTCATCTTCCACTACTATCTGATTACCCGCAATGCCGAGCTGGGCCGCCTGGACCGCGACAACGACTACATCGTGAAGACCATCGTCACCAGCGAGACCATCACCCGCATTGCACGGGCGCAGGGCATCAAGATGTATGACTGCTACACCGGCTTCAAGTGGATAGCGTCGGTGATGCGCGAGCTCGAGGGCACCGGTGCCCGCTACCTGGGCGGCGGCGAGGAGAGCTACGGCTTCCTGCCCGAGGACTTCGTGCGCGACAAGGATTCGGTGTCGTCTATTCCCCTGATGTGCGAAATCGCCGCCTGGGCCAAGAACCGCGGGCAGTCGATGAACGACATGCTCATCGAGCTGTACATGACCTACGGCTACTCAAAGGAGCGCGGCATCTCGGTGGTGCGCCCCGGCAAGAGCGGCGCCGACGAGATTGTGGCGATGATGAAGCGCTTCCGCGAGAACCCGCAACAGGAAATCGCCGGCAGCCCCGTGGTGCTCATCAAGGACTTCCAGAAGCTCGAGCAGCGTGACGTGAAAACCGGCGCAGTGACCCGGATTGACATGCCAGCCACGAGCAACGTGCTCCAGTACTACACCCAGGACGGCACCAAGGTCTCGATTCGCCCCAGCGGCACCGAACCCAAAATCAAGTTCTACATCGAGGTTCATGACAAGCTGGAACGCGCCGAGGACTACGACGACAAGAACGCCTGGGCCGATGCCAAGCTCGACCGCATTGCCCGCGACCTGAGAATTTGAGCAACGAGTAATGGATAATTGCAGCGCACGCCGTGTTTGCCCACCTTTAGTAACACCTTGCGTGCGACTGCACTATCTGCGGTTTGCGGGGAATGACAAGCCTGTTGTTGCCTGTGCCGTTGACCACGAACGCAATGAATCCATTGAGTGATTTGGCCGAGAATCCATTCCCGAAGCCGCTGCTGATTGCGGGGCCGTGCAGCGCCGAGAGCGAGGAGCAGGTGCTGGCTGCTGCGCGTGGCGTGGCGGCGGCGGGGTGCGCCGTGTTCCGTGCGGGGTTGTGGAAACCCCGCACGCACCCCGGCGGTTTCGAGGGCGTGGGCGAGGCCGCCCTGCCGTGGCTGCGACGCGCGAAAGCCGAGACCGGGCTGCCCACCGCCACCGAGGTGGCCACCGGCATCCATGTGGCCGCAGCCCTCGATGGTGGCGTGGACTTCCTGTGGATTGGCGCTCGCACCACGGCCAACACATTTGCCGTGCAAGAGATTGCCGATGCCATCGCCGCCAGCGGGCGCAACGATGTGGCCGTGCTGGTGAAAAACCCCGTCAGCCCCGATGTGGAACTGTGGCTCGGAGCCCTGCAACGCCTCGAGCGAGCCGGCGTGCGGCGACTTGCCGCCGTGCATCGCGGCTTCCCCAGTGCCGGTGCCACGGCCTACCGCAACGAGCCGCAATGGCAAATCCCCATGGAGCTGAAACGCCGCTGCCCCACCCTGCCCGTGCTCGTCGACCCGTCGCACATCGGCGGTCGGCGCGAGGCCGTGCCCACCCTGGCACAGCAGGCGATGGACATGGGCTTCGACGGCCTCATGATTGAGGTACACCCCGCACCCGACCAGGCATTGAGCGACGCAGCGCAGCAAATCACCCCGGCCGCACTGCGCACCCTGCTGACCCACCTTACGGTGCGCGTCGGCACGGGCTGCGACCATGAGCTGGCCGTGCTGCGGCAGCTCATCGACCAGTGCGACCATGAGGTGCTGGCCGCACTGGCACGGCGCATGGAGGTGGTGCGGCGAATTGGGCAGCTCAAGCGCGAGAGCAACATGGCCATCGTGCAGAACCAACGCTTCAGCCAAGTGATTGCATCGCGGCTTGAAATGGCGCGGGAACTGGGGCTGGACACCCAATTTGTCAACGACCTGATGCAGCTCATCCATCAGGAAGCAGTGGCTCAGCAGTTATAACGTGTCCGAAAACCCCGCAAAGATGGCCTTTTTGTCGGTTAAGAAACCAAATCGGCGGCGGTTTTTGTTTTTTTAAAAGGTGTATGGTTGTTCGTTACGGCAATTATTGCGAACTTTGCAGAACATTAAAAAAAACTGCCTCAACAAAAAATGGAAATTACCGCTGGTCAATTGGCGGCTATGGTGCACGGAACCGTTGAGGGCAACGCCCAGGCCGTCATCAATAATTTTGCCAAAATCGAAGAAGCCGCCGAGGGTTGCCTCACCTTCCTGGCCAACCCGAAATACACCCACCACATCTACACCACGCAAGCCACGGCCGTGCTCGTGCGTCGCGACTTCGCGGCCGAGCACCCGGTGACGGCCACGCTCATTCGCGTAGACGACCCCTACAAGACGCTGGCCGACCTGCTCAACTATGTGAGCGCGCAGACGACGCCGGCGAAACGCGGCATCGAGCAGCCCGCCTACGTCCATGAGTCGGTCGCCGTGCCCGATGATGCCTACATTGGTGCGTTTGCCTATGTGGGCCAGGGCGTGAAGCTGGGGCGCAACGTGAAGATTTATCCGCAGGTATACGTCGGCGACGGCGCCGTGATTGACGACGACACCATTCTCTATCCGGGTGTGAAAGTGTACCATGGTTGCCGTGTGGGCAAGCGGTGCATTGTGCACTCCGGCACGGTGATTGGCAGCGATGGCTTCGGCCACGCCCCCAAGAGCGACGGCACCTACGAGAAAATCGCGCAAATCGGCATCGTCGTCATCGAGGACGATGTGGAAATTGGCGCCAACACCACCATCGACCGCGCCACCATGGACGCCACTGTGATTCGCAAGGGCGTGAAGCTCGACAACCTCATTCAGGTGGCCCACAACGTGGAGATTGGCGAGAACACCGTGATGGCCGCGCAAGTGGGCATTGCCGGGTCCACAAGAATCGGCCGCAACAACATGGTGGGTGGCCAGGTGGGCTTTGCCGGACACATCACCGTAGGCGACAACAACGCCATCGGGGCACAGAGCGGAATCCCCAACAACGTGGGTGACGGCAACCGCCTGATGGGCTACCCGGCCGTGAACGCCTACGACTTCGCACGCCAAGCGGCCTATATGCGCCGGCTCGGACAGATGGCCGACGACATCAAGCAACTGAAAAAACAAATCGCGCTACTCACCGACAACAAACAACCGCAAGATAAGCAATGAAACAGCGAACCCTCAAGCAAGCGTTCACGGTCGCCGGCAAAGGCTTGCACACCGGCCTGCAAATCGAGACCACCTTCCAGCCTGCCGAGGTGGGCACAGGCTATGTGTTCCGGCGTGTGGACTTGGACGGCTCCCCCACCGTGGAGGCCGTTGCCGAGCATGTGATTGAGACCCAGCGCGGCACCGTGATTGCCAGCCGCGCCAACAAGGACGTGCGCGTGAGCACCATCGAGCACGCCATGGCAGCCCTCTATGCCGCCGGCATCGACAACTGCCTAATCGACGTCAACGCCCCCGAACTTCCCATCCTCGACGGCAGCGCCATCTGCTTTGCCGAGAAAATCGACGAGGTGGGTGTGGTGGAGCAGGAGGCCGAGAAGGACTTCTATGTGGTCAAGCAGCGCATCAAGGTGGTGGACGAGAACACCGGCTCGTCGCTTATCGTGCTGCCCGACGACGACTTCGCCATCGACACCATGATTGAGTTCGATTCCCCGGTGCTGGGCAACCAGTTCGCCTCGCTGTCCAATCTGGCGCATTTCAAGCAGGAAATCGCCGCCTGCCGCACCTTTGTGTTCGTGCGCGAGGTGATGCCCCTGCTGCAAATGAACCTTATCAAGGGCGGAGACCTGGACAACGCCATCGTAATCTACGACACGGCCATGCCCCAGGAAGAGCTCGACAAGCTGGCCGATGTGATGCACCTGCCGCACAAGCCGGCCGGCGAGCTGGGCTTCCTGAACAACAAGCCGCTCAAGTTCCGCAACGAGCCCGCACGACACAAGCTGCTCGACTTGCTGGGCGACCTGGCGCTGATTGGCCGCCCCCTCAAGGGGCGCATTGTGGCCACCCGTCCGGGACACAGCCTGAACACCCAGCTGTCGAAGAAAATCCGCCAGGAGCTGCGCCGGCAGAACGTGCAGGCTCCCACCTACGACCCCAGCTGCGAGCCGCTGCTCGACGTGAACAAGATACGCAAGCTGCTCCCGCACCGCTTCCCCATGCAAATGGTGGACAAAATCATCGAGATGAGCAGCGACCACATCGTGGGCGTGAAGTGCGTGAGTGTCAACGAGCCGTTCTTCCAGGGGCATTTCCCCGACGAGCCCGTGATGCCCGGCGTGCTGCAAGTCGAGGCCATGGCCCAGGTGGGCGGCATCCTCGTGCTCAGCTCCGTAGATGAGCCGGAACGCTACTCCACCTATTTCTTGAAAATCGACAACGTAAAGTTCCGCCAGAAGGTGGTGCCGGGCGACACCATCGTGTTCCACTTGCAACTGCTCACCCCCATACGCCGGGGCACCGCCGTGATGAAAGGTTACGCCTTCGTGGGCGAGAAAGTAGTAAGCGAGGCCGAATTCATGGCGCAAATCGTGAAGAACAAGTGAGGCAAGAACCAACAACCGAGAACCAATAACCGAGCTCATGGCCTTCCCGCCCCCTGCCGGAAGAGGACTTTCAAAACATAAGCAAGTCCCGCTTTAGGGGGATTCAGGAAGCCGAAACCAAATCAATACTGACAATGAACTACCAAGAGCTGCAGCCGCTGGCCTGCATACATCCCGACGCAAAAATAGGAGCCGATGTGAAAATCGGTCCGTTTGTCACCATCGATGCCAATGTGGAGATTGGCGATGGCTGCATCATCGACAGCAACGCCGTTATCCGCAGCGGTGCCCGCATTGGGCGCAACTGCCACATCCACGCCGGTGCTGTGGTGAGCGACATCCCTCAAGACCTGAAATTCAAGGGCGAGGATTCGGTGGCTGTCATCGGCGAGGGCACCTCAATCCGCGAGTTTGTCACCATCCACCGCGGCACCGCCTCGAAGGGCAAGACCGTGATTGGCAACAACTGCCTGATCATGGCCTACTGCCACGTGGCGCACGACTGCGAGGTGGGTGCCCACGTGATTATGTCCAACCAGGTGCAGCTTGCCGGCGAGGTGGTGGTGGGCGACTGGGCCGTGCTGGGCGGTGGCTCGCTCGTGCACCAGTTCACCCACATCGGCCAGCACGTGATGCTCCAGGGCGGCTCACTGGTGAACAAGGACATCCCGCCATTCATCATGGCCGGCCGCCTGCCCGTGAGCTACGAGGGCGTGAACGGAATCGGCCTGCACCGCCGGGGATTCACCGAGGAGCAAATCAACAACATCCAGAGCATCTACCGCATGCTCTACTTCTCGAATCTGAACATCACCAAGGCGGTGGCCAAAATCGAGGAGGAAATCAAGCCCAGCGCCGAGCGCGACATCATCGTGGGCTTTGTGCGCGGCAGCGCACGCGGCATTGTCCGCGCTGGCATCTGAACCGAGGCCGAATCCAGCTGGCAGCGGCAACCACCGCTACAAGCTCTACCCAACCCTAAGGGCGGCTTTCACTCGCCGTCGTGCAAGATGATGTTGATGATGGCATTGAGGTCGGCGATGTCGACGGTGCCGTTGCCATCGAGGTCGGCATTTGCATTGAGGTCGGGGTCTCCGCTCTTTCCAAAATCATATTAATTTAATCACGGCGTTAGCATCCTCGATGTCCACAATGCCATCGCCGGTCACATCGCCAGTCAGCAGCGCATTGGGGTCGAACCCCAGCTGGGCATCCATCCACGTCAGGCGGTCGGCCATCCATTGCTTGAGGTGTGCAATCTCGTCGTCGAAGTCGACGGCGATATACTTGTTTGGCCACACATACTGTCCCCATCGCGGCCAGGCGAGCGAGTTTCGCGCCTCGGCCCCGCCGCTGGTGAGCACGTTGGCCATCGAGTCGACGGTGGCCATGAGGCGGTCGGTGCGGAAATTGGCGCGGCGGTACTGCGCCCATCGCTGTTTCAGAGCCGTGGTGTAGGCCTCGTCGCTATTGAGCTTGTACCACCAGAAAGGCACGAGCTGTGTGTCGCCTGCACTGTTCATGATGTCGTTGCTCTGGTAGAACCAGGTGTCGGTGCGCCAGCCCTGGTAGTAGTCGCTATTGCCGTAAGCCAGATTCAGGTCCCAAAGCACCATCTTGAAGCGCGGGTCCTGACTGTCGCGCCGCTTGAAGAACTTGGCGCTCAGGCGGTAGCTATCAACATTGTGTGCAAACTCCTCGGCGAGCTGGTAGTCGATAAACGAGGTAACATCGATTTTGCTGGCATAGCCCTTCACAGGGTCCTTGTAGTCGCGCGAGGCAAAGGCGGCCTCCATGTCGTCGATAGCCCCTTGGATATAGGCAATCTGCTCCGGGGTCATCTCGTCGTACTCGGGCGACTTGTACTGGATGTGCACATACTGGTTGTTGAGGTTTCGTCCCCGGCTGTTCACCGGGTGGTGCTTCGAGGTGTAGGTCACCTCGTCGGTGCGGTCCACCTCAAGGCTGTAGCCTCCGGTGAGTTCATCGCCCTCGGTGCCGGGGTCATCAAGGTTGAGGCGGTGCTTGCCTTTCGACACCGCCTCGGCCATGACAAACACGCCGTAGTAGGTGCCGTCGAGCATCATCTCGCAAAAGCGTGTGTCGGGTGCGAAGTCCATCCAGGGTCGCGCCAGCTCGAAGGCGAGCGCGTCGCGCATCATGCTCTTGTCGGCAAAGGGGGCGAGCATTACCCAGTTGTTGTCCTTGGCCATACCCATAATGCGAACCTTCACTTTCTGCCCGTCGTCCTCGAGCGGGGCATCGAGCGTGCGGAACGAGTAAGGTTTCTTGGGGCTTCCGCTGTAGGACGTGTTGCCCCGGTAGCGCAGGGCAATGTAGCCCTCGTAGTCGATGTGCTGACCCGGATGCGCCAGGGTGTCGGCATAGTTGAGCTGGCCAGGGCCATTGTCGATAATCTTCATGCGCGCCGTGATGCGCTCGTAGCGGTCGATGGTGCGGCCGTCAACGTTGAGGAACACGATGGGTAGGTTGGAACTCGTGAGCCGCACCTGCCGGTTGTCGGGCGGGTTCTGCTGCGCCCAGACAGTGAACACGAACAATGCACTCATCAGCGAAACCACCCATCGGCAAAAACCGGTCTGCAACATTCTCATTAGCGTAATGGCGTTATTAATTTCAGATTGCAAATTTAGGGATATTTCTCGTGACAGCCAAATCACGCGCAAGAATTTGGCCGAAATAATACCCAATGCGAATAGCACGAATTAGGCGAATTTAAGGGACACCTGCTGTGCGACGAAAAGGGGCAATCCCGAACTTCGTAATCACAAAGGCCAATGTGGGCGACCGCCATGTGGAGGTGACAACGACCCTGCTCCTACGGCCAAGCACCCGGCGCAAAAACCACCGAAACCGGCAACGGTGCGGTCCACGTACCCGGAGGCACCGCCTCGGGCAACAGCGGCGTATCCAACGCCGCCTGGGGCAGATGTCCCGAAAGGTGTCCTGCCAAACATGAGAAAAGCCGCCGGCTTGGCATTGCACGTGAGTGGCACCAAACCGGCGGTTTCGTTATTCGCAATCCAGTGATTACTGGGCGAGCAAGAGGTTGATCAAGGCGTTGATGTCGTCGATGTCGTAGTTTCCGTCGCCCGTGAGGTCGGGATTGCCGGCATAGTCGTCGGTAGTCTTGAGCTGAAGCATCAGGTTAATAAGAGCGTTCAGGTCATCGATGTCAACATCGCCGCTGCCATCCACGTCGCCCTTGTCGCCCTCAGGCTCCTCGCCATCAACCCACATGCAGCAGAAGGTGAAGCGGTTTTGGAAGAGCGAAAGTCGCGTGGCCTCGCCGGTGGTGATGTCCACGGCATAGAGGGCGGTGTCGTACTTGCCGTTGGTTTTCCAGTCGCGGTCGCTCAGGTTGGTCCAGCTGCCATTCTCATTATACCCCTTGCCACTGTTGATGTAACCGTTCCAGTACATGATGTTGGGGTTCTGGCTGCTGAAGCAGGCGCTCTGGCGCTTGGCCTGCGAGGGGATACCGGTGCCGAAAAGTCCGTTGTCAATCATCAGACCGGTGGCCAGGTCGAACTCACAGAGCTGCGCTCCCGAGCGGTTGCCGTCGATGTCATAGACAAAGCCGTTCTCATCGGGAGTGCCGGCCACACCGCCGCTGGTGAGCGCAAAGGCTCGGCCTTCGTTGTTGATGGCAAAGGTGACAAAGTTGCCGTAGTACAGCCCACGGGTAATCGGGGTCATGGTCATCGTTTCGAGGTCGATGGTGCCAATCAAATAACCGGCATCGGTGTCGGTGGCAACGCCGTCCTGATCGGTGAAAAAGTCGGGGTCACTGGTGATTTCCTCGGGCAGCTCGGCAGCGGTAACGTAGAACAAGCCATAGACCTTGCCGTCGATGGGGTTCACACACATGCCTGCACTTTCGAGCATGGCATCTTCGGGATAGTAGTCGGTGGGGCTGTTGAGCAGGTCGCCTGTGGTGGCGTCCCACTTGCGGACGGCAAAGCGTTCAGCGGCCTCCACGTCCTCGCCCGTGCGCGAGGTGACGGTGACAACCACGTTGCCTTGCTTCACGGCACCCGAGTTGCCGTACATCAGGTTGAAGTTGTTAGCCCACAGCGCCTTGTCGTTGTCGGTAAACTGGCCGTTGCTGTAGAAGTCGGCTTTGTTCACGGCGGGGTCCTTGACGGGCAGGCTGAGCGTGGTGCCGTCCCACTGCCAGCTGTAGAGCCCCTGCTCAACGATGAAAATGCCTTTCTGCAAGGTGCTGTTCCAGCCCACATACTCACTGTAGTTGTGGTTGGCATGGTCGTCGTAACGGTTGTTTTGGTAAACGCCCCGGAACTTGAGGGCATCGGCGGTCTGGGCACTTGCCATCAAACAGCCTGCACTGGCCAGGGCAAGCAACGCAAGATTGAATTTCTTCATACTCTAAATCTATTAGTTAAAAAGTTAAACAATAAGTTGCCAATTAGTTCAAAAATTTTCACCCTGCAAATTTAGGCGAAATAATTCATATTCGCGCATGTCAAATTCTAAAAAAATTAGAAAAAATGTATACCTTGAAGCGAATTGGCGAAAACATTCGGCAAATCACGGCGTTTTTTTAGTAGGTGCAAGGTTTGCGCCTATAAAA
>JAFSYB010000038.1 GCA_017443765.1 Muribaculaceae bacterium
CGTCGAGACCGTCGACGAGCCCGCTCCCGGCCTGCGCCGCGCCAGCGTGCCCGTCACCGACGAGGGCGAGAACACCTACTCGTTCCAGATGCCCGGCGCTCCCATCACCATGAACGCCGAGTTCACCGAGAACATCATCACAGCCATCAGCGACCTCAACGCCGCCGAAGGCCAGGTGACCTATGTGAACGTGATGGGCCAGACCGCCAACCGCCCGTTCAACGGCGTGAACATCGTCATGCAAGGCGGAAAGGCCATCGGCAAGCTCATCAAGTGAGCCGACAATAAGAACCATCTCAGGTTTTTATTGACATAAGAACATAAGGACATAAGTTTTGCAAAAACACTTGCAGCTTATGTTCTTATGTTCTTTTGTCTAAATTCTAAAGACCAAATTATTTCTTGACGTGCTTGGGGTGTTTCGGAATTTTTTGCGTAACTTTGCAAGTTGAAGTAAAAGTGCGACAGCCATGAACGAGCAGGAGTATCGCCGCTACCCCGTTGGGAAGCAGGATTTCAAGCAGATTCGCGAGGGCGGGTTTGTGTATGTGGACAAGACGCGCTATGTGTGGGAGATGGCCAACCGCTTTGGCGATGCCATTTTCCTGAGCCGTCCGCGGCGGTTCGGCAAGACGCTGCTGTGCAGCACGCTCAAGCACTACTTTCTGGGGCACCGCGACCTGTTCAAGGGCCTGGCCATTGACCGGCTCGAGACCGAGTGGGCACAGCACGCCGTGCTGCACTTCGATATGTCGCGCGCAAAACGCGACACGGTGGACTTGGTGCGACAGAATGTGGAGCTTCAGTTGAGTGAATATGAACAAGAATACGCTGTCAAAAATGTTTTCAGCAGTTTGGGGGATCGATTGCAAAATCTGGTCACTACGGCCTATCGGCGTTCGGGCCGCGGCGTGGTGCTGATTTTCGACGAGTACGACGCGCCGGTGCTCAACGTCATCGACAAGCCCGAGGCGATGGCCGAGATACGCTCGATGTTCAACGAGCTCTACGGACCGGTGAAGTCGATGTACGAGCAGCTGCGATTCGTGTTCATCACGGGAATCACCAAGTTCTCGCAGATGAGCATCTTCTCGAGCATCAACAACCTGAAGAACATCTCGATGAACGAGCGCATGGAGGCGATTTGCGGCATCACGGCCCGGGAGCTGGAGGACAACTTCGGCTGCGACTACGAGGCGCTGGGCCGCCGCTACGGCTACGACCGCGAGCAGGTGGCGCAGGCACTGCGCGAACGCTACGACGGATACCGCTTCGGAGCCGGGCTCACCGAAATCTACAACCCGTTCAGCATCGTCAAGGCTTTCAGCAGCCAAAAGTTGGGCGACTACTGGTTCGACAGCGCAACGCCACAGTCGCTGCTCAAGCTACTGGGCAACTATGATTTCACGCTGGCCAATGTGGAGGGCGGAGACATGGAGGAGGGCGACTTCAACCAGCCGTTCGACAACTTCGACACCGCGCTGCCCATCCTGTACCAGAGCGGGTACCTCACCATCAAGGACCACCACCTCGAGAACCACCGCGACATCTACACGCTGGGCATCCCCAACGGCGAGGTGCACGACGGGTTCTACCACACGCTCATGGCCCACTACCTCGATGGCAACACGGTGCGCAACACGTCGCTGGTGCGAGCCGTGGCCCGCGCCATGCGCGCCGACGACATCGACGCCGCACTGGCAGCCGTCCAAAGCTACATGGCCGCGCTGCCGCACCACCTGAGCAACAAGACCGAGCGAGACTTCGAGACCATCCTGCATGTGATGTTCGACGCCATCGGCATCGACGTGGACACCGAGGTGAAGTGCGCCACCGGGCGATGCGACGTGGTGATGCGCACACGCGAGTGCATCTATGTGCTGGAGCTCAAAATCGACGGCAAGGCCACCGTCGACGACGCACTGGCGCAGATTGACGAAAGGAACTACCTCATCCCCTGCTGGAACGACCCGCGCCGGAAAGTGAAAGTGGGCGTGGCGCTCGACCGAGCCACACGCACCATCAAGGCGTGGAAAACCGTGCGGGAGTGAGGCAACCAGCACGCAAGAATAATGGAATGGGCAACGAAAGTCCATTTTTTCGACGCGATTGTTTTGCGGTTTGAATGATTTGGCCTAAATTTGCACCCAAATATCAAGAGACTGTGGCGTGGCTTCGGGTGAGGCACTTCCTCCCGCGCCCAAAACAACAAACGATTACGCCGGTTCAGGAGGATGGCTGGTGGAACTTAATTTCATGTCATTATGAAAAAGCTTTTACTTTCGCTCGGCCTGTTTGCCGCCCTGACTGCTGCGCAGGCGGCCGACTTCAGCGCGACGCTGCTCGGCGGTGAGTTCTTCTTCGACATCGTTAATGAGGAGGCCGCCACCTGCGAGTTCGCGGCCAATCCCAACGGGCCGTACAACGTTACCTTGACTGGCGCGTGGCTGCCCAGCACCGTCAGCTACAATGGCAAGGACTACACCATCATCGGCGTGGGTGTGGAGGCGTTCAAGGACGGCTATGTGACCAACGGAGCCAACAACAGCACCGCCACACAGCGCGAGTTTTGGGGATTCCCCACCTCGCTGACCTATGTGCGAGCCGACGCTTTCAACGGCTTCCGCTCCAACTTCCCCGCCCTGCTGCGTGGCAATGTCACGGAGTTTGATGTCACCGCCATGCGCAACAACAAGATTAATGCCATCAACACGGCCGGCCAAGAAGGAACTTATGTGTCCACATCCCAGCCTCAAGGCTACACTGTCAATTCAAACACCGACACCTACACTGCAACATCAGCTTATGCAGCCTCAGCCGGCAGTATCATCTACAAAAATCTTGATGGCGGAGGCAAACTCCTGGTAGCCTATCCCGGCGATCACCGTCGTACTTACCATCACACCTACCAATCGGGAGTAAGTACATTTCCATTGACAGACTTGTACAACCAAATCATCACCGTGGCAAATGCCACTGCATACGTGGAGATTGGCGACTACGCTTTCTACGGCAACGAGAATTTGACGCAAGTTGACTTCAACGAGGCCTTGACCGCTATCGGTGCCCACGCCTTCGAGAACAGCGTGCTCACCACGCTCACGCTGCCCGCCACCATCGAGACCATCGGCACCGATGCCTTCAAGGGCGTGACCACGCTCACGAGCATCACCTGCAACGCCGTCACGCCGCCCGCTGTGGTGTTCGAGGACGAGGTGTATGCCGCCATCGCCGCTAAC
>JAFSYB010000039.1 GCA_017443765.1 Muribaculaceae bacterium
CTTCAGCTTCACCACGATGCTGGGTGCCACATCAAGTGACTGGGATATTATCCGTCCCTATCGTTTCGGTGCCACGTTCAACGACTTCAGCGTTGAGGATCTGCTGGGCGAGGCCATCGCCTGCGGCGAGTACGGCGAGAGTGCCGACAACGCCTTCCTGATTGTCAAGGGCGGCAACTACAAGATCACCTTGATTCTGGAAGAGGACAACCGTTTGGTGATGATTGAGCGCGAGGAAGAGGATCCCGAGGTGCCCCCCACACCGGGCGGCATCTTCATCCTGGGTCAGGTGAACGGCCACGGCTGGGAGCCCAGCCAGGGTGTGGCTATGGACTCGATTGCCCAGAACATCTTCACCGCCACGGTGAACGTGACCGACAGCGCTGCCTACTTTGGCTTCACGCACGCTCTGGCCACCACGCTCGGCAACTGGGCAAGCATCGCTCCCTACCGCTTTGCCGCTGCCGACAGTGCCATGGCTTATGTTGAGCTGGGCAAGGGCATGCAACTGAGCGCCGACGGCGAGTCGAACTACTCGTTCACCATCGCCCCGGGTTACTACAACATCAAGCTCGACCTCAACGAGCGCCTGATGTTCGTGGAGGAGGCTCAGAAGGAGGACGCTATGTACATCATCGGCAACGAGCCCTTCGGCAACTGGGATCCCGCCAACCCGATGAAGATGGCCAAGAACGGCAACGTGTACACCGCCGAGGCCACCATCAACGGTGATGTGTGGTTCATCTTCAGCGACGAGTTCGGCAGCTGGGATGCTGTGAACGCCCGCCGCTTCGGCCCCGAGAGCGCCGACGAGGACCAGGTGATTAACCCCGATGAGGATGTCACCACCCAGCTCAGCACCGGTGGCAAGAGCTACAAGATTACTGGCAACGGCGACTATGTGATCTTCTTCGACAAGGAGAACCTCACCTTCAAGTTCGCCAGCAAGGATCAACCGGGTATGCGCGGTGACCTCACCGGCGACGAAGTTGTTGACGTCGACGACCTGAACATGCTCATCAACATCATGCTCAACAAGCACGACATGATGCCCGCTGCTGACCTGAGTGGCGACGGCATTGCCGATGTCGATGACCTGAACATCCTGATCAACATCATGTTGGGCAAGGATTAATCTCCGATTGCCGCTCGGCCACGCCGCCAACATCTGTAGTCCGTAACCCGGCGACGCAGCGCACGCAGCGACAACCAACCGCAACACCACAGCCGTGGGCCGCCCCCCGAGGGAGGAGCCCACGGCTTTTTCACGCCCTCTCACCCACCGCCCCGGAAAAGCGGCCCAGTCAAGCCGCAGCCTCGAAGCCGAAGCAGCGCGGCGCAAACAATTTTCGCTGTAAAGCCCCAAAAAATTGCGCAGGTCAGAAAAAAGCAGTAACTTTGCAGCCTGAAACCGCTGCGGACCCGTAGTTCAATGGATAGAATAAAGGATTCCGGTTCCTTCGATTGGGGTTCGACTCCCCACGGGTTCACTGATAGAAACACCTATCGTTTGGCTATCAATCGGTTGGTGTTTTTTGTTGTATTGTATGCTTTGGGTGGCTTTTGGCACACTTTTCAGGTGGGTTCTTTACAAGAACAAGTCGTCCAGTGTGATTTGCCAGTTGACACCTTTGGCGTGTTCGTTGGGCTTTACACCTTGGGTTGTCACCATCACCAACAGGATTGAATGTGTTTTCGTATGCTGCTTGCTATTGAGGAGAGCATAGATTTCAGGCTCTGTAACGTTTTTGTGTGGGTAATTCATTCACAATGCGAATTGCACGAATTAGGCGAATATAAGGGATACCTGCAAAAACCTGTGTTTGAAATCTTGAGCAGGCTGACCGATCGCCTGTCGGCGATAACCATTGTGAAAACCCCGCCATGACAGGAGCGCAGCGACTGAATGGTGGGGATGCGGACAAGGTGTGGCGGTGTTCCTCGGCGAGGAACACCACGCTGCCGGCAACGCTACGGATGATAATAGCCGAATTGGGCCCTATCGCAAAAACTTCGCAGCCCAACCTCGGCACTTTGGGTGCGATGATGGGTTTATAGAACCCACCTTGAATCAATTGATAGCGCAAAGACATGAAAAATTATAGATGTGGTTGCAACGCTACAACCTTTTTAGCGATTTCATTGACAAATAGGGCACTCCATTTCGCAATGGAATGTCCTATAGTAAAAATTTTTGACCTATGGCTCATTTTGCAGGATGGAACATCGCTTAAACACCGATTCCCACGGGTGTTTTGAGCAATTCAAACATTTCAGACCATAAATCGACCTTTGAAAACGCTCTATAGCTCATTTTGCAGGACAGGACAGATTCACTTATCAACGTGAGGACTGCAAGGGGATGCCCAACACGAACAACAAGATAGAAAGCACGTTTACTGACCTGAAGAAGAACCTGAACAACCATAGCGGGTTGACGACGGAGAACCGCAAGCGGTTCATTAATGGGTTTTTCTTGGCATTGGCAGAATCTCTTGGAATAAAAAAGCAGGAGCCACGTGGATAGAGCCCCCTGCCATTCCTTTCGATCTGCGCAGCCCTATTCCTCATGGAGTTGCTCCCCAGCAGAGCTCCACTATGCTTCAGGCTGCGATGCAAAGATAATAATTGGCAATGAAACGGCTATGAGGAATTGACGAAATGTCATCCTGCAATTTGAGCTATTGAATACCTACTACGTGAAATCATCCTGCAAAATGAGCTATACGCCAAATTTTTTTGCCGCTCAACAACCGAGAAAGCCCGGCCACCTTGCGGGGTGGCCAGGCTTTTGGGTTCCTGTGCTTTGGGGCTACAGGGTTATTGGTTGAGAATCATGTTGATGATTTCGTTCACATCCGAGATGTCGGTCTCGCCGTCGCCATTCACATCGGGGTTGCCGGCAAGCTGGTCGAGGGTGGTGCTCTCGAGAATGAGGTTGATGATGGCATTCACGTCCTCCACGTCGACTGCGCCGTCGCCGGTGAGGTCGCCCGGCACGCCGGGTTCCTCCACGTCAATCTCCTCGATGTTCTGGAATTTGCCCCAGTACTCATCGGCCTGGTAGGCGTCCTTGCTGCCGCGCGGCACGCGCAGGGTGGCAGCCTCGTAGACGCCATCGACAAACACGCCACCTGCGGGCGGCACGCGGTTGAGCGAGGTGACCTCGGTGATGGCCGAGCAGCTGTAGAACACATTGCCTTCGATGGTTTCGACGGTGTTGCTCAGGGTGACTTTAGCCAGCTGGGTGCACTGCATGAATGCTGCAAACTCCAGTTTCTTCAGTCCGGGTTGTGTTTCCAGCTCGGTGATGGGCAGTCGTCGGCAGGCTTGCTGGCCCACCGAGGTGACGCCGGCAGGAATGGCGAGCGTGACGGTCAGGGCGCCGGGAACGGCCACCAAGCAAGTGAAGTCGCTGTTGTAGAGCCAGCCATCGCGCACGGCAAAGTGGGTGTTCGCGGGGTCGATTTGGATTTCGTTCAGCGCCGTGGTGCCCACGGTGATGCCCGGGCCGATTTCCTCCACGCCAGCGGGGATGGTGAGCGACTGAAGGCTGGTGCACAGATAGAAGGTGGTGCCTTCCATCACCCGCAGACTTGCGGGCAAGGTGATGCCCTGGAGCGAGCTGCAACCGTAGAACACGCCGCCGCCCAGGTAATCAAGCTGGTTGTTCGCGCAGGTGACCGAGCTCAAGTTGACGTTGTTCAGGAACGCCTGGCTTCCCACATACTTCACATTGTTCAGGTCGATGGCGGTGAGGTCGCTGCCGTAGAACGCGCTGTATTCGATGGTGTCGAGACGCTCGGGCAGGGTGATGCGGTGCAGGTCGGTGTTGTTCATGAAACTGCGGTCGCCGATGTTGACAAGCGTGCTTGGCAGATTGACGGTGGTAAGGCCACAGTTGGCAAACGAGTTGACGCCGGTGTGTACCATGCCCTCGGGCAGGGTGAGCGTTTTGAGTGCCGCCAGATCGAAGAACGCACTGTGTCCCACCGTCTGCATGCCTGTGGGCAGGCTCAGGCTGGTCACCTGCTCGCAGCCCATGAAAGCGCGGTTGGCGACCTTGGTGTTGCCCCCCTGGATGGTGATGGACTTGAGCTTCGGGCACTCCTGGAAAGCCGACACGCCGATTTCCTTTATCGTGGCCGGGATGGTGATGCTCGTCAGCGTGGGGTTCCCGGTAAATGCGTAGGGGGCGATGGTTTCATATCCCTCGGGGAGGGTGAGGTTGGCCGAGCCCCACTTGTCGCTCGTGGGGCGACCGGGGAAGGCGATGATCATATTTTTCTCCTTGTTGGTGAGCACGCCTGCGTCGTGGGTGAAATAGGTGGTTGAGTAGCAGATGATGGCCTGGAGGCTGTTGGCGTAGAAGGCGCCGAAGTCCACACTTTGCAGGTCGCCGCGAATGCGCACGCTGCTGCCCGTGAGCTCCTCAAAGGCAAACATTTGCAGGTAAACCACACTGGCGGGCAGGTCGAGCACGCCGGGAATCTCGCACTTTTGGAACGCCTCCATGCCGATGGTGTTCACCGTGTAGGTCACGCCGTTGTCAGTCACAGTCTCGGGTACCATGACGTTGGTGAGCGACGACTTGCCCTTGGTGAGCGTAACGGTCTTCGCGGTTTCGTTGTTCACCTCGTACGACATCCCGTCCACGTCGAATGCCTGTGCCGGCATCCACGCCAGCAGTGCTGCAGCCACGGCCGCCGCACACTTGAAAATGTAGTTCTTTCTCATTGGTTTTTTGGGTGGTTTAACGCCTTGCCCGGACCAGCGCCCAGGCTGGGCAGTGATTGGTAATTCAACAATTATGGCGCAAAATTACTAAAAAAATCAACGCAAACAAATATTTTTGCGACAATTTGCAAGTGCGCGAGCGAGACGGTGCGTTTAAAGGTGAAGCCGCCCTGTGGCCGCCCTCAGGGACGATGTAACCGGGGATGGGCATTTTTTTAGACTATTAGACTAAAAGAACAAAAGGTTCAAAAAACTATGATATGCACATTTATGAGCCTATCGAATCGTTGGCAGCGAAATAAGATGTGTTTCCCGTCTTTAAGTCGCACATTCTTTTGCTCATTCTGTTCTTTTAGTCTAATCAACTACCCTGCACGATGCGTTACAGCGGCAGTTAAGAATTGGGAATTATCCTTAAATTCATGCGCCACTCCACAATAAAAGCACATAAGTGTCAGTTTTATATAGCGAGCCAACTGAGTAAACAAATGATACTGCAATATATCCTGTTAGTGCTGGGCGTGTTGTCGCTGCTAATCGGCGTGGTGTTGCTGTACCGCCCGTGCCGCGTGGCAGCCGCCGTGCCGGCCTGCGTGGGATTGCTGCTGCTGCACTGGAGCTACTTTATCGCGGTGCATGCGTGGTGGCTGCCGTTCTGGTGCGCCGCCACGGTGATTGTCGCCGCGCTGGTGTACTTGCAGCCTGCGGGCGAAATCGACGGGCACCGCTCGAGCAACATCTATGTGGCCTCGTCGGCCTTGGCCGGCGCCCTGCTGGGCATGGTGGCAAACACCGACTACATGGTGCTGGGCACCGTACTGGGCGCTTTTGTGGGTCAGATGGCCTACAGCCGCACGCCGCACGGGCAGTGGCTCGCCAAGGGCGGGGGAAAGACCATGCTGCACTACTACGCCGCCAAATGCCTGCCCGTGGTGGTGGCTACCGCCATCATTGCCATTGCCATCGAGGGGCTGCTGGTGGAGTAACCGGTTGACCAGGCCGAAAACTTGAAAACACAGAATGAATTAATCCATTGAGCTATGAAACGTACTGCCACCATACTGCTGTTGCTCATTGCCACTGTGCTGTGGGCCGGAGCCGAGAACGACCACAAGCCCACCTCGCGAAAGGTGGATTTCAACCATGTGAAAGAAGTGATTGAGAACCCCAACTCGATCTACTACTATCCCAAGCTGCTGCAATCGTTCAACAGCAACGACACCACGATGACCGTGGAGGCGTACCGCAACCTGTACTACGGCTACACGTTCCAGGAGGATTACAACCCCTTCCGCGAGAGCGTTTACACCACCAAGGTGGAGCAGCTCTACTACAAGCAGCCGCACACGCGGGCCGAGTGCGACAGCATCGACAAATATGCCACGCTGGCCCTGAAGGACAACATCTTCGACATGAACCAGATGCAGTTCTTTATCTTTGTACTCAAGGAGAAGAAGAAGCACGCCCGCGTGGCCATACGCCAGTTCAGGCTCAACCGCTTAGTGGCCGCCATCATGTCGAGCGGCAAGGGCACCAAGGAGGCGCCCTGGGTGGTTATCGCGCCCGAGCATGAGTATAACATTGTGAACTTCCTGGGTTACGTGGCCGTTGACCACCGCGACGAGGGCAACGGCATCGAGTATGTGGCTGTGCAGCCCAAGGAGGGCAAGAGCACACAGGGGTTCTACTTCGACGTGCGACGAATGATGGAAGTGGCAGCAATCAAGTTCCCCGACATTTAAGGTGGGGCTATAAATGGCTTGAGCCGTATTGGGATTGTATAAATCAGGCTGCACTCGGCCACCTACGCAATGGATAATGGCGCCCCATTATCCATTGCTTTTAGTTTTGCGCCGCCGGGTGGCAGGCTTGGCGGCGTTGGCCTCGTCGGCCACGATGGCTCGGCACTGCTCGAGGGTGAGCGTGGCGGCGTCTGTCTTGCGCGGAATCTTGTAGTTCTGCTTCTTGTAGCTGATATATGGCCCGAAACGTCCGTTAAGCACTTTCAGCTCGGGTTCCTCGTCAAAGGTCTTGAGCAGTTTCTGCTGGTCGGCCTGCGCCTTGGCGGCAAAGAGCTGCTCGGCCTGCTCGAGGGTGATTTCAAGCGGTGCGATGTCCTTGGGCACCGACACATAGGTCTTGCCTCGCTTCACATAGGGTCCGAAGCGGCCCACGGCCACGGTGACCGTCTCGCCGTCGAGTTCGCCGAGCGTGCGCGGCAAGTCGAATAGTTTCAGTGCCTCGTCGAGGGTGAGCGTGGCCACGCTCTGTCCCTTTTGCAGCGAGGCGAAGCGCGGTTTCTCCACGTCGTCGGTGCTGCCCAGCTGCACCAGCGGGCCGTAGCGACCGATTTTCACCGCCACGGGCTTGCCGGTCTTGGGGTCGTTGCCCAGCTGTCGCTCGCCCACCTTGTGCTCGAGCCGCAGCGACGACACCTGCTCCACGCGGGGGTGGAAACTCTGGTAGAAGCGCCCGATTTCCTCGTTCCACTGCTCCTTGCCCTCGGCAATGTCGTCGAAGTTGTTCTCGACTTGCGCCGTGAAGTTGTAGTCCATTATCGAGGGGAAATACTCCAGCAGGAAGTCGTTGACAATCATGCCGGTGTCGGTGGGAATGAGTTTGCCTTTCTCGGCTCCCACCTGCTCGGTCTTGCGTGCGGTGGTGATTTTCCCATTCTTCAGGGTGATGATTTCGTAGGGGCGTTTCTCGCCCTTCTTCTCGCCTTTCTCGACATACTCTCGTGCCTGGATGGTGGAGATGGTGGGTGCGTAGGTCGAGGGCCGTCCAATGCCCAGCTCTTCGAGGCGCCTCACGAGCGAAGCCTCGGTGTAGCGTGCGGGCTGCTGGGTGAACCGCTGGGTGGCAGCCATCTCCTGCGCAGTCATCTGCTGTCCCTCGCGCACCGAGGGCAGCTTGTGCAGGGCATCTTTGTCGGGCTCGAGGGTGCGCTCATCGTCGCTCGACTCCATATACACGTTGAGGAAACCGTCGAACTTGATGACTTCGCCGGTGGCCACGAAGAGCTCGGTGCGTCCGCTCACGGTGACATCGATGGTGGTGCGCTCGAGTTTGGCATCGGCCATTTGCGAGGCGATGGTGCGCTTCCAGATCAGGGCATAGAGCTTCTTCTCCTGTGCCGTGCCCGTGATTTGGTGCTCGGCGATGTAGGTGGGTCGGACGGCCTCGTGGGCTTCCTGGGCACCCTTGCTGGTGGTGTGGTAGCGCCGGGCCTTGTAGTATTTCGCCCCGATGTGCTCGTTGATTTCCTGCTTGATGGCGCCCATGGCCAGCGTGCTCAGGTTCACCGAGTCGGTACGCATATAAGTAATGTGTCCGGCCTCGTAGAGCGCCTGTGCCACGCGCATGGTCTGGCTCACCGAGAAGCCGAGCTTGCGTGCGGCCTCCTGTTGGAGCGTGCTGGTGGTGAACGGTGGTGCCGGCGACTTCTTCACCGGCTTCACGGTCACGCTATCCACGGTGAAGGTGGCCTGTCGGCAGTGTTCGAGGAAGGCCACGGCCTCGTCGTGGGTGTGCAGTCGGCGGTTGAGCTCGGCGGGCACCGGCGCGTCGCCGCCCTCGGGCAGCAGCTGCGCGGTGACGCGGTAGTAGGGCTCGCTGCTGAACTGCTTGATTTCGTTCTCACGCTCGGCAATCAGGCGCACGGCCACACTCTGCACGCGGCCGGCCGATAGGCCGGGCTTGATTTTCTTCCACAGCACCGGCGACAGCTCAAAGCCGACGATGCGGTCGAGCACGCGGCGCGCCTGCTGGGCATCGACCAGGTTCAGGTCGATGTCGCGCGGGTGCTCCACAGCGTCGATGATGGCCTGCTTGGTGATTTCGTGAAACACGATTCGGCGGGTGTCCTCGGGCTTGAGGTCGAGCACCTCGAACAAGTGCCAGGCAATGGCCTCACCCTCGCGGTCCTCATCACTGGCCAGCCACACCACCTTGGCGCCCTTGGCGGCAGCCTTCAGGTCGCGCACCACGTCGCGCTTGTCGGCGGGTATCTCATAGATGGGCTTGAAGCCCTGCTCAATGTCGATGCTGAAGTCTCGCTTGTGCAAATCGCGGATGTGGCCGTAGCTCGACATCACTTTATAATCCTTGCCCAGAAACTTTTGGATAGTTTTCGCCTTGGCCGGCGACTCGACGATAACAAGATTGTCAGGCATAGTCTGTTATGAAATTTTTTAGGAAATCGGCTGCAAAGGTAGTGCAAACCGAGCGAAGTGCAAAACAAAAATTCATTTTTTTTGATTTTGGGCTCTGTAACGTTTTGCGTGGACATTTCATACTCAATGCGAATTGCACGAATCAGGCGAATTAAAGGCGTTGTTCCGCTTGTCTTCATCATTAGTCGTTCTGTCCCGGCGCCACACGCACCGCACCACCAAAAGGCGGTATGGCATGAAGCTTCCCATTCTATCCGTTATAGAGTCCCGAAATACCCCATGTAGCGAGGCGGGCGGCGCGATTCACCCCCTTGTTAATAACTTTTCCGCGGTCAAGTGGCCGCCACTTGGTGGATTATGCCTAAATTTGTGGCTGGAAAAAAGCAAGACGATGAACACGATTGGAAAACTCTATTTCAGATACGGCACCATGGGCAGTGCCAAGACGGCGCTGCTGCTCACGCAGGCCTACAACTTCGAGGAGCGCGGCATGGAATACCTGTGCATGAAGCCCATCATCGACGACCGCGAGAGCGAGAACGTGATACGCTCACGCATTGGCATTGAGCGCCGCTGCGAGTGGATTTACCCCGAAATGGACCTGTATGCGCACATCAAGGAGCTATACGAGCGCACGCTGGTGGTGAAGGACTGGATACTGATTGACGAGGCGCAGTTCTTGTCGGAAAGCCAGGTCGACCAGCTGGCACGCATCGTCGATGACTACGGCTCGAATGTGGTGTGCTACGGCCTGCGCACCGACTTCCAGTCGCACCTGTTCGAGGGGAGCCGGCGGCTGATGGAGCTGGCCGACAGCGTGGAGGAAATCAAGTCGACGTGCTCGTGCGGCCGCAAAACCATCATCAACGCTCGCATCGATGCAATGGGGCAGATTGTCACCGACGGTGCCCAGGTGGAGATTGGCGGCGACGACAAGTACGTGGCGCTGTGCCGGCGCTGCTGGCGCAACCGGCGAATCGAGAGCACCAACCGAAACGCCATCAAATTTGACTGAACCCCTGACGGAAACAGCCTCATTTCAAACAACTATAACAACCAAACACAACCCTCAACAACATGCATGTTGTGGTTGTGTTTTTGTGTGAAAAAAGCTGGCGGAGATGAACCCCGCCAGCTTTTTGCGCTGCAAGCCCAAGGCAATCAGGCTTTCTTAACAATGATATTGATGACCAAGTTCAGGTCGTCGACATCCACCACACCG
This sequence comes from Muribaculaceae bacterium, assembly GCA_017443765.1. Taxonomy (GTDB): domain Bacteria; phylum Bacteroidota; class Bacteroidia; order Bacteroidales; family Muribaculaceae; genus Sodaliphilus. The sequence continues at coordinate 10,135 of JAFSYB010000039.1, forward strand.
TTGCCGTCCACATCGGCATTGGGCCACTGACTCTCGGTGGCCTTCTTTACCATGATGTTGATGACTATGTTCAGGTCATCCACATCCACCACGCCGGTGCCGTCCACATCGCCCTTGACTGCTGCGGGAGGCTCCGGGGCATCGGCAAGCGGCTTCACCTGTCCGAACTGGTTCCACGGTGCCGTAGCTTGATAGGTTTCCACACTGCCCTGCGGCACATAGAGCGTAGCCGTTGCGGGCACGTTCTCAAACGAGCGACTGTTGGCCTCCGGCACATTCTCGGCCTCGCAAATCAGTGTCTGCAACGACTTGCAATGCATAAAAGCCGTGTTGGCGATCGAGAGCATCGTCTTGGGCAACTTCACATACTTGAGTGCGCTGCAATCGAAGAACGGACCATAGGTATAGTTTGTGCCATTCTGCTTGTACTCACTATAGAAGCGTTCACAGCCAGCATCGATGGTCGCCGTTTCCAATGCCGAACAGTGGCCGAAGCAACCATAACTTACTGTCACCACTGTTCCAGGGATGGCGACAGTCCTGATGTTGGAGCAGTTCTCAAACGTGCGCGATGCCAGCAAGGCACACCCCTTTTTGATGGTGACGTTGACCAAATTGCTGCAGCCTGCAAAGTTGGAGGCTCCCATACTGGTGACCCCGCTGCCAATGGTGGCTGTGTGCAAGCTCAAGCAACTGGCGAAGTTGCCCTCGCCCATCGATGTGATACCATCACCAATCGTGGCCACCTCCAAGCTGCGGCAACCGCTACACAGGTAGCTGCCAATGCTCGTTACGTTATTGGGAATCTCCAGCTCCTTCAAACTGATGCAATCCGAGAAACAATAATCGCCAATCGTCTGAAGTCCGCTGGGCAAAGTGATATGCTCCAAGGACGCACAGCCAAAGAATGTGCATCGGGCAAGCGAGAGCAACGTGCGGGGCAGAGTCACACTTGTGAGCGAGGTACAATTTTGGAACGCGCCTTCGTAATAATAATCCCCATATGATTTATATTGACTATAGATGCGCTCACATCCAGTGCCAATGGTTGCCGTTTCCAAAGCTGTGCAGCCATCGAAGCAACCATAATTAATCACAATTACCGAGCCAGGAATGTCAATCGTCTTGAGGCTGGTGCAGTTTTTGAACGTGCAAACACCCAACAAGGCACACCCTCGCTTGATAGTCACATCATTAAGCTGGAGGCAGCTCGCGAAATTACATTGCCCCATCTCGGTGATGCCGCTACCCAATGTAGCTTTTTCCAACGCCTTGCAGTCGGCAAAATTGAACTCTCCCATCTTGGCAATGCCACTGCCCATCGTGACCGATGTGAGATTGCGGCAGCCAGCGCACAGATAGCTGCCGATTTCCGTCACGCTATTGGGAATAACAAGGCTGGCCAAGTTGATGCAGTCTTGAAAACAGTAACTACCGATAGAGAGTAGGCCATTGGGTAAGGTGATTTGTTCCAAAGAGGAGCAACCCTTAAACGTCTGCCTTGCAATCGAAAGCAGAGTCTTGGGAAGTGACACGCTTGTAAGCGACTTGCAGTTTTCAAACACACCTATATAGTAGTAATCACCATACGATTTGTATTGGCTGTAAACACGCTCACAGCCCGTGCCAATCGTCACTGTTTCCAATGCCGTGCAGCCGCTGAAGCAACCATAATCAATAGTTACTACCGAGCCTGGGATTTCAATTGTTTCCAGCCCTGTGCAGCCCTCAAAGGTACGGTTAGCCAGCAAAGCGCAGCCCTTCTTGATGGTCACATTGTTCAACTGGATGCAGCCAGAAAAGTTAAATGCACCCATTTGGGTAATGCCGCCGCCCAAAGTCACCTGCTCCAGATATTTGCAACCACTAAAGTTGCCCTCACCCATCGAAGTGATACCGTCACCCAAAATGACTGAATTGATATTCCGACAACCGGAACACAGATAACTGCCGATTCCAGTCACACTATTGGGAACGACAAGACTGACCAAATTGATGCAATCTTGGAAACAGTAATCACCAATAGAGAGCAGGCCATTGGGCAAGGTTATTTGCTCCATTGAGGAACAACCTTTAAAAGTCTGCCTTGCTATTGAGAGCAGTGTTTTTGGCATAGTCACGCTAGTAAGCGACTTGCAGTTCTCGAACGCGCCTATATAATAATAATCGCCATAAGATTTATACTGACTATAAATGCGTTCACAACCCGTGCCGACAGTCACCGTTTCCAACGCTGTGCAGCCGTTGAAACAACCATAATCAATGGTTACTACCGAGCCAGGAATTTCTATGCTCTCCAGTCCCGTACAACCTTCGAAAGTCCGATTGGCCAACAAAGCGCAGCCTTCCTTGATAGTCACATCCCCAAGCTGGATGCAGCCCGAAAAATTAAACGCACCCATTTGGGTGATACTGCTACCGAGAGTTGCTTTCTCCAAGTATTTGCAACCACTGAAATTGCCATCGCCTATACTGGTAAGGCCATCGCCCAGCGTAACCGAACCCAAGTTGCGGCAACCACTGCACATATAATTGCCTATATGGGTCACACTGTTTGGAACCTCGAGACTGGCCAAATTGATGCAGTCCTGAAAGGTGTAACCATTTAACTCGAGCAATCCTTCAGGCAACTTGATTTGTTCCAAAGAGGAACAACCTTTGAAAGTGTAACTGCCCAATGATTGCAATGTTTCGGGCAATGATACTCTAATGAGCGAAGTGCACCCTTGAAAAGCTCCTACATAATAATAATCACCATACGATTTATATTGGCTTCTAATGCGTTCACACCCACTCCCCACTTTCACCGTTTCCAGTGCAGTGCAGCCGTTGAAACAACCATATTCCACGGTCGTCACAGAGCCAGGAATGTCAATCTGCCCCAGTCCGGTACAGCCCTCGAACGTGCGCGGTCCCAAAATTGCGCACCCCTCGTTGATGGTTACATCGCTGAGCTGGATGCAGCCTGAGAAATTGGATGACCCCATCTCGGTGATGGTGTTGCCCAGTACGACTTTCTCCAAGTACTTGCAGTCGCTAAAATTGCTGTTTCCAATTCGGATTAGCCCGTCGGCGAGTGACACCGAAGTGATGTTGCGGCAACCAGCAAAGATGCTGCTGCCCATCGACTCCACTGTGCCAGGGATGCGCACTTTCTCAAGCCCCAAACAGTTTTGGAAAGCCCCATCGCCGATGCTTTTGATGGTGAACGGGAAGTCGATGACCACGATGTCGGAGCAGCCGCTGAACACGTTGTTGCCGATGGCCGTCACCTTGTAGGTCTCGGCTTGGTAATCGACCGTGGCTGGCAACTTGAGCGTGTCGCCTGGAGCCTCGACATAGCCAGTGATGGTGGCCTTGTTCTCGTTGTTTTCCTTGTAGATGCTATACTTGAATTTGCTGTCCTGCACATTGGTCGCTCCATGAGCGGCCTGTGCCGAACACAGCAGCATCGCAACAAGAAAACAGCAGTTGAAGTAATGTTTCTTTCGCATAAGCGTGTTGTGTTTCGTGCGACCCAGCCCCAAAGGTCACAATTTTTGCACAGAAATGGGGACTACTTATGCTACACTTCACTGATTATCAGCCGCCTAGCATCGAACTACGCCTTCATAAAAACGACTCATCAGCAAAGAACTAAGCATAACACTTCCTTTTCAAAATGTTGTTCTGCGCCACAGCCTAGCGGCGGCACGCATCACGACTGTAAAGGTAGCGACTTTTTGTGAAACGACAAAGCATTCAGTCGGATTTTGATATAAACCATAAGAATCAATGCCAGCCCATTGGCAACTTCGCATCCTGAATACTAATGCGCAACGCAAACTCGCATTATTTGCCTGTTCTTATTTTGCTGTGAACTATAAGTCGAAAAAAATGGGGTTATCGTTCACCAACCGCATAGAACGATTGCCTGTTTATTTCATGCTACTTGGAACAAATCGAATGCAATTAACAACCCCCCCATCCGTTGCGAGATGAATTATGCCGATGGGGAGTGTAAAATCTCAATCAAATAAGATAAGGAGTTGCGTGAGCACCAAGGCTCCTTCATGTGACTTACACCTCACGCTTGTGCTCACTCGCAAATCCAGTCGTCGATAGTGCGGGTTTCCTTGTCGATGTTCATCGCGAGCAACCGCACGGGGCGTCCGTCGTGGTTCCACTTGGCCGTGTAGTCCTTTTTCTTCAGCTGCTCCAGCGCCTCCATTGCCGTGTGGCCGTATTTGAGTTCCATCACGTAGATCTCTTGCGGCATGAGTAGCACCAGGTCGGCACGGCCGGCGGCGGTGCGCTCCTCCACGCGGATGTCGGCCCCGAACGAGGCCAGCACAGCGTAGAGGATGGCCTGGTAGTGCCGCTCGTTGTCGTTGGCCACATCGTAGGGGATGGACGAGTAGAAATCCTTCAGTATGGCCATGAAATCGGCCAGCGTGGCTGCGCCACGCCGCAACTGAAAATAGACCTTGCGTAGGTAGTCGTTGCTATCGGGACGCGCTTTCACATAGTTCACGAGTGACTGACCCAGGCCGATGCGCACCTCGCGGTTGGGGATGCCCAGCGTGTACATTTCGCTGTCGGGGTCGTAGTCCTTGATGGTTAGATAGCCGCTCTGATAGAACACGGGGATGGGGTCATCGACCTGCTCAGTGGGTTGGTCGAAGCGCGAGGAGCGCGTTTCGATGTGCTCTAACTCGTTGAGTTCGATGTGTTTGCCCTGCAGGAGTTCCAGCAGCCACGTGGGCGTGCCGCTGTCGAACCAGTACTGGCCGAGCAACATATATTGAAACACCTTCACCAGGCTGAACGGATTGTAAACGTCTATCAGCCGTTGTCCGAAATGGTAGCCATCGTAATTCTCCTTGAGCCGTGTCACCATCTCGTCGGGGGTGCAGCCGTGGTACTCGGCGAGATTTTCGATGCCAGGGCGCATCTGCGTTTCCATCTCCTCAGCGGTGATGCCGCACAGCATCTCGTACTGCGGCATCATACTGATGTTCATTAGGTTGTTCAGCTCACTGAAGATGCTCAATTGCGAGAACTTGGTGATGCCCGTAAGGAACACGAAGCGCAGCCGAGCCGCCTGCGCCTTGAGCGGGCTATAGACATCACGGACGATGTTACGAATCTCGGTCTGCAAAGCTGGGTTGTTTTGGCTGTCGAGCATGGGTGCGTCGTACTCATCGACAAGCACCACCACGCGTTGGCCAGTCTGCTCATTGGCGGTCTCGATGAGTTTGTTCAAGCGTGCGCCAGGACTTACTCCATCGGGTGCGGTGATGTGGTACTGTCGCTCATAAAACGCCAGCAGACCATCAAGCATCGAGAGCAGGTAGCCAGTGTTGAAATACTTGCCACGGCTCATGTCGAGGCGAAGAACTGGATACTGTGTCCACTCCTTCTCCAGTTGCTCAATGGCGAGTCCCTTGAACAGTTCCTTGCGACCTTGGAAATAAGCCTCGAGTGTGCTGATGAGCAACGACTTGCCAAACCGGCGGGGGCGACTCAAGAAGAAATACTTGCCTTCAGAAGCCAAACGATGGATAAGTGCGGTCTTGTCGACATACACCATGCCAGCCTCACGCAAACTGGGGAAATCCTGCTCTCCCACCGGATAGATTAATCGTGTTTCCATAATGAACGTATCGTTTCAATTTGCAAAGATACATAATAATGTACAATGCACAATGCAAACATAGCCACTTTTTGCCAACCGCGCAAATCTATAGAAGAATTATTTCGGAAACGGCGCGACAGCCGGTCATTGCCTTGGAGTTAGCCCCTTGCGCAGGAAGTCGAGGAAGCCCGACACATCTTCCTTGTAGGCAAACGGCCCGCTGAGCAGGTTGCCCTGCGGGTCAAGAATGACGTAGTAGGGCTGGCTGTTGGCACCGAACTTGTGGCGTTGCAAGTAACTCCATAGGTCGCCCGTGGTGGAAAGCTCCACCTGGCGGCCGTTCTCCTCCACATAGCGCGGCTGCGGCAGCGGGGTCTTGTCGTCGACCATGAGCTGGATGGTCACAAAGCGGTCGGTGATGAGTTGCTTTACCTCGTCGCGGTCGAGCACGGCTCCCTCCATCTTGCGGCAGTTCACACAGCCAAAGCCAGAGAAGTCGACAAACACCGGCTTGCCCTGCTGCGCGGCGGCAGCCATTCCCTGATCGAAGTCGGTGAACTGCGTGAGCTCGCCGCCGTAGAGGTTGAAGTCCTGCGTGGAGAGCGGCGGCACAAAGGCGCTGGTGACCCGCAGCGGGGCTCCCCACAGCCCCGGCACCAAATAGGCGGTGAACGCCAGCGACACCAGGCCGAGCAAGAAGCGCGTCACCCCCACCCCATTGTGCTGCGGCTCGCCGTCGCTCTCGAAGCGGAAGATGCCCAGCAGGTAGAGCGCCAGCAGGCCGAAGATGGCAATCCACAGCGCAAGGAACACCTCGCGGTCGAGAATGTGCCAGCCATAGGCCAAGTCGGCCACCGAGAGGAACTTGAGCGACAGGGCCAGCTCCAGAAAGCCCAGCACCACCTTCACGGTGTTCATCCATCCGCCCGAGCGCGGCAGTTTCTTGAGCCACGAAGGGAACAGGGCGAACAGGGTGAACGGAATGGCCAAAGCAATGGCAAAGCCCAGCATGCCGATGGCCGGCCCCATGCTCGTGCCCTGGCTGGCCGCCTCGACCAGCAGCGTGCCAATGATGGGACCCGTGCAGGAAAACGACACAAGCACCAGGGTGAACGCCATGAAGAAGATGCTCAGCAGCCCGGTGGTGCGCCCGGCGGCACCGTCCATCTTGTTGGACCACGAGCTGGGCAACTTGATTTCAAACGCACCGAAAAACGACACGGCAAACAGCACCAGCAACAGGAAGAAGATGATGTTGCACACCGCATTGGTAGCGAGGGCATTGAGTGCACTGGCACCGAAAATGGCACTCACCACCAGCCCCAGTGCCACATAAATCACAATAATCGACAGGCCGTAGATGACGGCATCGCGAATCGAGCGCGCCCGGCCACCGCTCTTCTTGAGGAAAAAGCTCACCGTCATGGGAATGATGGGCCACACGCAGGGCGTGAACAGGGCGAGCAGTCCGCCCAGGAAACAGAGTGCGAAGATTCGCCAGAGGGTCATGCCGCCGACCTCCGGTTGTCCCGCGGTGCCGCTGTCGTCGGCGCGTGTGGTCACGGGTGCCCAGGTGTCGCCAGCGGCAAGAACCGGGGCAGTGGCTCGTAGGGTGTCGGCGACGGCAGCGGTGTCGGCTTCCTGAATGCTGTCGTCAGCCGGGTTGCCGGCGGTGTCATCAGGCTCCTCGGCGGGTTTCCTCGCCTCGCCCTTGAAAGCGAACGGCTCGGTGGTGGGGGCGGTGCAGGTTTCGTCGTTGCAGGCCATATAGCGCACATTGCCCTCGATGGCATATTTCTCGCCGGTGACGGTGAATCGCTGGCTGAGCGTGGCCTTGCCGGTCCACCAGCGCAGCGTCATGTCGAAGGTGGCATCGTGCTCCTCGTGTGGCTTGGGCGACTTGGACAAGCCGCCCTCGAGCTTCACCCCCTCGAGTTTCTTCCATTCCACCGTGGTGGGCACGGGTCCGCCGTCGGGCAGCTGCGTGTCGTAGAGGTGCCACCCCGCCTCGATGGAGGCCGTGAGGGTGACCACGCCATGGGTGTCGTCGGTCATGCGCACGGCACTCTTCCAGTGGACAGGGTTCACAATCTGCGCCTGCGAGGCATTCACAGCCACCACAAGCAGGAGCAAGGCAATCAAGACTTGTTTCTTCATGAGCTACTGATGATAGAAAGCGCAAAGTTACAACAAAAATTGCGCAACCGAAAACACCCGCCCCCATTTTTTGCGCAGCAGGCATGATTGGCAATCGGGAAAAAAGCAGTAAATTCGCAGTCTGAAAAATTGCGAGAGACAATGAAGATAGGAAATATCGACCTTGGCGAGCGTCCGTTGCTGCTGGCGCCGATGGAGGATGTCACCGATGTGTCGTTCCGTAAAATCTGCCGCGAGCAGGGCGCCGACATGGTATACACCGAGTTTGTGAGCGCCGATGCCCTGGTGCGCACCATTGCGAGCACGATGGTCAAACTCACCATCGCCCCCGGCGAGCGGCCGGCAGCCATTCAAATCTATGGCCGCACCGTGGAGGCCATGGTGGAGGCCGCGCGCATTGCCGAGGCGGCGCAGCCCGAGGTGATTGACATCAACTTTGGCTGCCCGGTGAAAAAAATCGCCGGCAAGGGAGCCGGAGCGGGTATGCTGCGCAACGTGCCGCTGCTGCTCGAAATCACGCGCGAGGTGGTGAAAGCCGTGCGCGTGCCCGTGACGGTGAAGACACGCCTGGGGTGGGACCACGACAGCAAAATCATCGTGGAGCTTGCCGAGCAGCTGCAAGACAGCGGCATCCAGGCCCTGACCATCCATGGGCGCACGCGGTCGCAGATGTACAACGGCGAGGCCGATTGGACGCTTATCGGTGCGGTGAAGAACAACCCGCGCATGACCATACCCATCATCGGCAACGGCGATGTGACCACGCCCGAGCGGGCGGTGGAGTGCTTCGACCGCTACGGAGTAGATGGGGTGATGGTGGGCCGCGCAGCCATCGGGGCTCCCTGGGTGTTCCGCGAGATGAAACACTTCATGGCCACGGGCGCTGCGCCCGAAATCCCCTATCAGGAAAAAATGGCCATCTTGCGACGGCAGCTTGACGAGAGCATCGACCGCATCGACGAGTACCGCGGCATCCTGCACATTCGCCGCCACTTAGCCGCCACACCGGTGCTGAAAAGCATCTACAACTTCCGCTCCACGCGCATCGCCATGCTGCAAGCCAACACACGCGCCGAGTTAGAAGCCATCCTCGACCATATCGAGCGCGACATCCTCCCCGACGAAAGCCGACGCATCTTCCCGCCACGCAAACAGTGATAATACACATAACCCATCAACCAAAATGAAAAGGATACTGATTATTGTTTTAGCCACGGCGACGGTGCTGTGCGCTTTCGGGGCCGATGTGGTGACCTCGCCCGACGGGCGTCTTGCCGCTACAATCTCGATTATCAACGGACACCCCTGCTACTCGCTCACCATTGACGGCACCGAGGTGGTGCGCCCCAGCCGGCTGGGCCTGCGCCTTGCCGACGGCACGCTGGGCGCAGATGTCAAGGTCGCCGCCCGCCATCGCGACAGCCGCGATGAGCAATGGGTGCAGCCCTGGGGCGAGGACGACACCGTGCGCAACCACTACAACGAGCTGGCCCTCGACCTGCGCGAGCGCGGCAATGGGCGGCTGCTGCGCGTGGTGATGCGTGTGTACGACGACGGGCTGGGCTTCCGCTACGAGATTCCCAAGCAAGCCGCGCTGGGCGAGTTCCAAATCATGGACGAGCTCACCGAGGTGCGCCTGGCTCACGACGCACCCGCCTGGTCGATACCCAGCAACCGCACCGAGTATTTCGAGGGCCTGTACGAGCGCACGCCGCTCACGGCCAAGGACACCGTGTGTGTGCCGCTCACCGTGGAATATGAGCCGGACTTGTTTCTGGCGCTGCACGAAGCCAACCTCACCGACTATGCCAGCCTCAACCTCACGCCGCGGCGGCAAGCCGACGGCTCGGTGACGCTGCTCGCCGCGCTCACGCCCTGGCAGAGCGGCGTGAAGGTGGAGAGCCGCAGCGGCATGGCCACGCCCTGGCGCACCATCACCGTGGCACGCACCGCCGGCCACCTGCTGCTCTCGCGCCTGACGCTCAACCTGAACGAGCCTTGCCGCATCGAGGACACCTCGTGGATCGAGCCGGGACGCTACCTCGGCATTTGGTGGAGCATTCACAAAAAGCAAAACACCTGGGAAATGGGAGCCACCCATGGCGCCACCACCGAGAACGTGAAGCGATACATCGACTTCGCCGCCCGCCACGGCTTTGCCGGCGTGCTGGCCGAGGGGTGGAACCCCGGCTGGGCGGCGGGCGAACAAGTGACCTACCTGAAAGCCTACCCCGACTTCGACATCGAGGCGGTGTGCCGCTACGCGCTGGACAAGGGCGTGCGCTTCATTGGCCACATGGAATCGTGGGGCAACGCCGCACTCATCGAGCGCGAGATGGACGATGCTTTTGCCTGGTACAGCCAGATGGGCATCCGCGCCGTGAAAACGGGCTATGTAGGCCACTTGCTCGATGGCAAGGAACTGGCGAAGTCGCAATACGGCATCCGTCACTACCGGCGTGTGATTGAGTGCGCCGCCCGCCACCACATCATGATTGACAACCACGAGCCCGCCATGCCCACCGGGCTGCAGCGCACATGGCCCAACCTGATGACGCAGGAGGGCGTGCGCGGCCAGGAATACAATGCGTGGAGCGGCGATGGCGGCAACCCGCCGTCGCACACCGTGACGCTGCCGTTCACGCGCGGCCTGGCAGGTCCCATGGACTTCACCCCGGCCATCTTCTGGCAGGGCGACGACGTGGTACCCGGCACGCACCCCCACTCCACCCTGGCCAAGCAACTCGGCGAGTTCGTGGTGCTCTACAGCCCGCTGCAAATGGCCGCCGATGCCATCGAGCACTACCAGGGCCAGCCGGCGTTCACGTTCATCGAGAGCTGCCCCACCACCTGGAGCCGCACCGTGGTTCCGCACGCACGAATCGGGGAATATGTGACGGTGGCACGACGCGAGCGTGGCAACGGAGGACGATGGTTTGTGGGGAGCATCACCAATGAGCGGGCACGCACACTGGAACTGCCGCTCGACTTTTTGACGCCGGGAACCACCTACCGGGCAATGATTTATGCCGATGCCTCCGAAGCCGACTATGAGCGCGACCCTTACGCAATGGAAATCAAGCAGTTGACCGTCACCGCCAGCGACACGCTCACCCTGCGTCTGGCCCGCAGCGGCGGCTGCGCCATCAGAATCGAGCCTATACACTCCAGTCGATGAAAAAAGGGTCTGCAACGTTTTTGTGTGGGGAATTCATTCTCAATGCGAATTGCACGAATGATGCGAATTTTATGGTGTTGTTCGGGTTGTCTTCACCATTAGTCGTTCTGTCCCGGCGCCACACGCACCGCAACACCAAAAGGAAGCATGGTATGAAGCTACCTATACGATCCGTTATAGAGCCAAATTTTGTTTGCCGATTTCTTGCCATTGCGCTCAACTTGCAGTAATTTTGCAGCGTGATTCAATGAGTTTGGGGGTGCCGCGCAGGCTGCGCGGCTGAGAACATACCCATGGAATCTGAACCGGACAATGCCGGCGTAGAGAACTAAACTTATTACAACATGAAGAAATCCAGTATTATTCTTTCGGCAGCCCTTTTGGGCACCGTCATGGCCGCCACCGCACAGCGCGTGCCGGCCGACCCCGAGCGCGTAGTGATGCTCGACAGCGTGGAGGTGCTTGGCACCCGCGCCGAGGAAAACACCCCCGTGGCCTTCACCACAATGAGCAAGGCCCAGCTTGCCCTTGTGAACCACGGCCAGGACATACCCATGCTACTGTCCACCACGCCAGGCGTGGTCACCACGAGCGATGCCGGCGCGGGCGTGGGCTACACGAGCCTCCGCGTGCGCGGCACCGATGCCACGCGCATCAACGTCACGGCCAACGACATCCCGATGAACGATGCCGAGAGCCACAGCGTTTTTTGGGTGAACACGCCCGACCTGGCCTCGTCGTTGCACGACGTGCAGTTGCAGCGCGGCGTGGGCACGAGCGCCAACGGTGCCGGCGCCTTCGGAGCAAGCCTGAACCTGCGCACCGAATGGTTCTCGGCAACACCGATGGCACAGTTCAGCGGCAGCTACGGCTCGTTTGCCACCCACAAAGAGACCGTGCAGGTGGGCACCGGCCTGCTGGGCGGCCATTGGGCTTTGGACGCCCGCCTGTCAAACATTGGCAGCAACGGCTACCGCGACCGCGCCACCAGCGACCTGAAGAGCTTCTTTGTGCAAGGCGGCTGGTTGGACGGAACCACGGCGGTGCGCCTGATTGCCTTTGGCGGCAAAGAGGACACCTACCACGCCTGGGACGGCATCAGCCGTGACCAGCTCGACACCGACCGCACCTACAACCCCAATGGCGAAATCAAGCGTGGAGGCAAGGTGGTGGACTTCTACGAAGACCAAAAGGACATCTACCAGCAGATGAACTACCAAGCCCTGTGCGAGCACCGGTTCTCACCGGCCTGGAGGCTCAATGTGGGCCTGCACTACACCAATGGCTTTGGCTACTACCAAGAATATAAGAACGCGCGCACGCTGGTGGAATATGGCCTGGTGCCGTTCACCGCTGCCGACGGCTCGACCGTGAAGAAGTCGAGCCTGGTGCGCCGCAAGGTGCTCGACAGCGGCTTTGGCGGCGCGGTGTTCGCACTGCGCTACACCGGCAAGCGGCTCAACGCCACCCTGGGAGGCGGAGCAAACCGGTACATCAACAACCATTACGGTCGCGTGTTGTGGGTGGAGAACTACATGGGCGACCTGGACCCCAGCCATGAGTACTACCGCAACAAGGGACGCAAGACCGACTTCAACATCTACCTCAAGGGCAACTACATGCTGTGGCGCGGCCTGAGCGCCTACGCCGACTTGCAGCTGCGGCACATTGCCTACACCATCAAGGGCGTGAACGACAAGTGGGACTGGACAGCCTCGCCCGAGCATGCGCAGCTACTTGATGTGAACGAGCAATTCAACTTTTTCAACCCCAAAGCGGGCCTGAACTGGCAAATCACCCCCAAGCACCGGGTGTATGCCTCGGTTGGCGTTGCCCACAAGGAACCCACGCGCAACAACTACACCGACGGCCCGCTGCTGGTGCACCCGCGCGCCGAGCGCCTCACCGACTGGGAACTGGGCTACGCTTTCACCGACACGCGAATCACCGCCAGCGCCAATTTCTATTATATGAGTTACAAGGACCAGCTGGTGCTCAACGGCAGGCTCAACGAGATTGGCGAGCCCATGGCCGAGAACGTACCCAACAGCTACCGCTGCGGCGTAGAGCTGATGGCCGGGCTACGGCTCACCTCCTGGCTGCGCTGGGACGTGAACGCCACCTTGAGCCAAAACCGCATCAAGGACTATGTGGGATATGTGAGCGACTACAATGCCGACACCTGGGACGACCTCTGGTCGCAGACGGCCATCGAGCGCGGCAACACCACAATCGCCTTCTCGCCCTCGGTGATTGCCAACAGTGTGTTCTTGCTTAATTTCAAGGGATTCACGGCACAGTTGCAGAGCCAGTATGTGAGCCGGCAGTACCTCGACAATTTCGAGAACGACGATGACGCGCTCGACCCCTACTTTGTGACCCACCTGCATCTGGGCTACGCGTTCACCCTGCCCTATCTGAAACGTGTGAACGTGGGCGTGAGCATCTACAACATCTTCAACGAGAAATATGAAACCAACGGCTACTCGCAAACGGCGGCCCTGTACGCCGGCGGCGACAAGACGCAGCCCTACAAGCTGAGCAGCGACCCGCGCTTCTACCCCATGGCGGGCACCAACCTGCTGGCACATCTCACGCTCACCTTTTGACAATGCCTGATTACGCAAGGCGTTCCTTGAAATCCGCAATGCACCACGCACCATTCATCAATCCGCGCTGCCCGTCGCTGCCGCCCGCCTGTCGCCACCGGGTGGTGGTGCTGCTGCTTGTGGCGTGGTTGGCCACGGCGCTGGCCGAGGGACAACCCGCTGTTCCGGCCCCTGCGGCCGGCGACACGGCAGCGGTGGCCACCGATTCGGTGACGGTGAGCCTGGTCACGTTCTATCCTGGCGAGGAGCCGTTTGCCATCTACGGCCACACCGAGCTGCGCGTGCAGCAGGACGGCAGGGACTGGTACTACAACTACGGCGTGTTCGACTTCGAGGCTCCAGGCTTTGTGTGGCGTTTTGTGACGGGCGATGCCGAGTACCTGTGCGTGCCCATCGACAAGCAGTATGCGCTCATGGGCATGGAGGGCCGGCGCATGGTCGAGCAGCGGCTCAACCTCACGGCCGATGAGGCACACCGCGTGGCCGACCGCCTGCTGTGGAACGCCCTGCCCGACAACCGCGCCTACCACTACCGCTACCTCACCGACAACTGCTCGACACGCCCCCGCGACATCATCGAGGCCGCCTTGCACGACGGTGTGCTGCACTATGGCGAGCCGCAACAAGGCGAGGTCACTTACCGACAGATGATTCGCCACTACTGCCGCAACTACGCCTGGCAGCAGCTGGGCATCGACTTGGTGCTGGGTAGCCGCCTCGACCAGCCGCTCGACTACCGCGAGCAGATGTTCATTCCCATGGTGCTCATGGAGGCCGTGGGCGGGGCCACGGTCACACGCGACAGCGTGTCGATGCCGCTGGTGACCCGCACCGATGTGGTGGTCGATGCCAGCGAGCAGGGCCTTGTGCTGCCGCCCACGCCATGGTGGCGCACACCGCTGGCCGCGGCACTGCTTGTGCTGGCGCTGGCTGTGGCGCTCACCGTGCGCGATGTGCGACAGCGGCGCACCACCCGATGGTTCGATGCGCTCCTCTATGGCACACTGGCTGCCATCGGCACGGTCATCACCCTGCTCGCGCTGTGCTCCAGCCACGAAGCCTTGTGGCCCAACTGGAACCTGCTGTGGGCGCACCCGCTGCACTGGCTGCCCGCCGCGTCCGTGTGGCTCGTGCCACGCAGCCGGTGCCTGATGCGCGGATACCACGCGGCCAATGCTGCCGTGATGGTCGCCGCCCTGGCCTTGTGGGCCATCGTCCCGCAGGGCGCCAACTACGCCTTCTTCCCGCTCATGGCAGCCAGCCTGCTGCGCTCGGCGAGTTTTCTCGCGACAGGCCGCAAACAAAGATAAGGCGGTATTTCCCACCTCAAGCAATTCACTGAACCCACATTGACACAGCTTTGTTTTAGACCATGAATCGTCAATTCCTCTTTTCGGCCATCATTTGTCTGCTGACCACCCTTGTGAGCGCAGCTGCCGAGCCGCGTGCCGTGAGCCAGTGGCTGACTGATTTCGGCACGGCACAAGGCACCAAGCAGCTGGCCGAGGCCAACCGGCTGATGCTGGCCTTTAACGAGGCCGGGCTCACCGACGGGCTGGTGCAGTTTGCTGCCGGCACACGCGCCGACTCGCTGTGCCAGCAGGTGTGGTACTGGGCCGGAGAGTACTACTACGCCGGTGGCGACTACAAGCTGGCCCGGCAGTGGGGCGAGAAGGCACTGCCGCTGTGCCACGATGCCGAGATGAGGGCCAATTGCCTGAACCTGCTCTCGCTCAGCGCGTTCCGCATGGCACACTACGACGCGGCCGCACAGTATGCCAAGGAGTGCTACCGCCTCGACGAGGCCAGTGGCGACCCCGACCTGATGTCGTCGTCGCTGAACACCATTGCCGGCATCTACATCGGTGCCAACCAGCCTCGCGAGGCCGAGAAATATATCCTCAAGGCCATCGAGATGGCGCGCCAGGCCGAGAACCCGGCACGCCAGTCGGTGCTGTGCGGCACGGCCAGCGAGGTCTATCATGCTCTGCTCGATGATGAGCGGGCTTTGCGCTACGCCGAGGAGGCCTGCGCGATTGAGCATCGCCTGGGGCGCGACGACCGTGCGGCGGTGCGCCTCACGCAGAAAGCATCGGCGCTCAACGGCCTCAAGCGATATGCCGAGGCCGAGCAGGCGCTGCGCCAGGCGCTGCCCGTGCTGCGGCAGGGCGATGACCGACACTCGTTGGGCATAGCGTGCAACAAGATGGGCATGGCCCTGTTCTCGCAGCAGCGACAGGCCGAGGCGGTGACATTCTTCCGCGAGGCGGCCGACATCTTTGTGGAGATGGGCGACCTGGGTAATGAGCTGCACGCCCGCCGCGGACTCTACGAGAGCCTGTGGCACACCAACCCCGACAGCGCCAAAATCGAACTCGACCGTTTTGACTATCTCAAAGACTCGCTCTACAGCCATGCCACTGCCGAGAGCCTGGCCCGCTTCAATGCCGAACTGGACAACGAGTGGCTGGCCCAGGAGAATGTTGCCCAACGTGCCCGCTTGTGGCGCGTGGTTGGTTGGGGGGCGGTCGTCGCCGCGCTGCTTGCAGTGGCGATATGGTGGTGGATGCGCCGCCGCTCGCGCCTGCGCGAAAACGCCCTGATGGCCATCATCGAGGAGCTGAAACGCACTGCCGCCCAGTCTGGCGAGCCTCAAGGGGCGAAAGAAACAGAAACCATTGTGGCACAGTGCGATAACGACACCGACCGCGAGTTCCTGTCGCGTTTGGTGGCGCTGGTCAAAGTACAAATGGCGCAGGGAGTCGTTTCCGTTGAGGGCCTGGCAAGCGGAATGTGCCTCACGAGCGGCCACCTGAACCGCCGGGTGAAGGCACTCACGGGAGTCACCACCCAGCAATATGCCACCCGCGTGCGGTTGGAGAGTGCCCGCTTGCTGCTTGAGCAGGAGCGCGATTTGCCAGTCGCCGAGGTGGCTTGGCGCTGCGGTTTCGACGACGCGGCTTCGTTCTCCAGGGCGTTCAAGCGCACCTTTGGCTGCTCGCCCACGCAGCACCGACAGCACCTCCACTGACGAGGCGATACCATTGTGCGGCAGATTCATATTTGACATAAAGACATAAGGACGTATGTTCTTATGTCTAAATCCATACGTCCTTGTGTCCATGTGCGCAATGCGTGATTGGGCAAAGGCAATGCATGATTCGGCATAGCGTGTGACGCGCGAAACCACTACTTTTGCAAACTGAAAGCTGGCAACAATTAACAACAACCATAAAACCTGACTGACAAATGAAACGATTCCTACTCCTCGCACTCGCGTTGGCGGCAGCGACCGCCGGCGTGCAGGCCGCCACCTACTACGGCTTCAAGGTGGGCGGCGTGGCTGTGAACAGCGACAACTACCTGAACGTGACCGGCGAGCACATCAAGGCGTACTCCACCTCGAAGCCGTTCTCGGTGAGCTACGACCCCGGCACCAAGACGCTCGTGATTGAAAACGTGAAAATCGAGCGCACCGGCAACGACAACCGCTCGCTGCTCAACGAGAGTTGCAACGGCCTCAAGGTGCTCTTCAAGGGTGTCAACTACTTTACGTCGACCGACTGCTCGACATTCCGCTTCGAGGCCAACACCACACTCATGGGCTACAGCCGCGACACCGAGGTCACCACCTACGGCGAATGGGACTACAAGCCCGACGGTGTAGGGGGCGGGCGGCACGGCAACGCCGGCTCGATTTATGTCACCAACGCGGCCACCCTCACCATCGACCAGTTGCAGCTCTACCCCAAGACCTCATCAACCTACAATCATGCCTCGGACAATCCCCCGCTTGAGGGCAACGGTGATGAAACGCTGATTATCCGCAACTCATACGTTAAAACCACCTACGGCTACGGCGGTTGCATCGCGCATTTCAAGAACCTGACCATCGAGCGGTCGGATGTAACTTTCTACAACGCCAGCAGCTCCTACGAAACGGGCTACGACATTGGCACGCTCACGCTGGGCGACTGCATGGTGGCCGACGTCACTTTCAGCACCACGCAGAACGCTTTTGTCACCAGCAATGGCGAGAAGAGCAGCGCAACGGTGCATATCTATGCCAAGGTGCCCATCAACGCCGCGCATTTCCCCGACAGAGCTTTCCGCAACTGGATTAGCACCAGCACCCTGAACGATGGCGGCTACCTTGTTTACTACAAGCCGAACAGCTCATCGAGCAACCCCATGTGGGCCACGGCCGTGGTCACGGCCAACGATTTCGGCATTGCCGACCTGACGGGCATCGAGTGGTTCCCCTGGATTAGAGGCATCAATGTGACAAGCAACCACCTCACCGCGCTGCCCAGCTTCGAGGCCAACCCGTGGCTCAAGGCTATCGCTTGCGCCGACAACCAAATTGGCTATGAGCAAATGAAGCAAGCCTTTGCCAACCTCAGCACCCGCTGGAGTGCCGACGATGAGGCCTACATTGCCCCCGTAGACAATGCCGACCATGAGCAGAACTTTGTGCCCACACTGCCCATGGTGGCTGATGCCAACGCCAAGAACTGGAAAGTTAAGCAATATAACTGGGTGAACAATTGGCGAGTGGAGGCGGAGATGCCCACCCAGGTCAGCATCAACGCCGACAACTTCCCCGATGAGAAATTCCGCAACTACTTGCTCGCGCAGTCCTACGGTGCCGATGCCACACTCACCGCCGACGAGGTGAGGCAGATTGCGAACCTTGTGCTGGAGTACAGGCAGATTGCCAACCTTGAGGGTGTCCATTGGCTGAGCGAATTGAAGAATCTGATTGCACGCAACAACCAGCTCACCGCACTCGACCTGAGGCGCAACCCTGAATTGGAAATTATTGATTGCAACAGCAACAAGCTCACCTCGCTCAACGTGAGCGGACTGAAAAAGCTCCTGTCGCTGGATTGCCGTTACAACCAGCTCACCGCGCTCACGCTGGGAAACAACCCGGCGCTCACAAATTTGTATAACAGCCGCAACCAACTCAAGGCCCAGGCCATGAACGATGTGGTTACCCACCTGCCCTACGCCACGGGCACCACCGCGTTTGAAGTCTACGACAACACGCAGTTCAACGAGGGCAACGTCATCACGCAAGGCCAGATTGCCGAAGCCATCTCGCACGGCTTCACGCCCAAGTACTACACCGGCAGCACCTGGCTGCCCTACACAGGAGCAACCGACTTCCCGCTCGTGGTGGGCGGCACGCAGGTCACGGCCGGCAATGCCGCCGCCATCACCGGTCAGGGCATACAGGGCAAGGTGACCTACGACACCGAGGCCAACATCCTCACGCTGGAGAATGCCACGCTCACCGCCAATAACAAGGTCATCACCGTGGGAGCCGCACTGCCGGGCCTCACCATCAGGCTGGTGGGCGACAACACCATCAAAATCACCCGCCAGTCGGGAATTGCCATCGACTGGGGCAACATCAACGACGCCTGCATCACAGGCCCGGGCACACTCAACATCAGCCTTGTCGACGACAACTACACCTCGGCAGCCCTCTGGCTGTCGGGCGGCAGCACACCGACCACCAACCAGCGCCTCACCATCAAGGACTGCACCCTGAATGTGACCGGCAATTCGATGATTAACGAAGACGATGGGGACAACAGCCTCACCTTTGAAAACGCCACCGTACACATGCAGTATGGCCATGTGAGCGTGGGCTATGACCTGCAGCTGGTGGATTGCTACATCAGCAAGCCCGAGGGCGGCCATGTGAATCGCGGCGACCTGTGTGCCGCAGGCTCGAACAGCTACTTTACCGGCGAAATCGAAATTCTGCCGATTCCCGCTGCGGTCACCGGCGACATCGACGGCAGCGGCGTGGTGGATGTTGACGACCTGAACATCATCATCAACATGATTCTGAACAAGGTGGACGCCACCGCCGAAGGCGACCTGAACAACGACGGCAACATCGACGTCGACGACCTGAACCTGATCATCAACATCATCTTGGGCAAGGCCTGAGTGCGCGTCCCGGCTCCCGCCGTGCCGGACGCCAAACAGTGAATCCGTGGTCTCAATAGGGGGCAAGGAGTGCGATGCACCAATCTCCCCTTGAGGCCACAGATTCCTTTCACCCTCGGGCCGTGGCCAGCCGCTTTCGCCGCATTTCATCGGGCGAAAAGTTGCGCAAGTGGAAAATAGGCATTACTTTTGCAGTGCGAAAGCGCGAAACGCTTTTCCCATGCTTTTGCATTATGATGTGTCAACTCATTGAATATGCCTTATTTCTCTGTCATAATACCTGTGTATAACCGTCCGTCGGAGGTCGATGACTTGCTGCGCTCGCTGGCCGAGCAAACCGACCGCGACTTTGAGGTGATGATTGTGGAGGACGGCTCCACCGTGCCGTGCAAGGGCGTGGTGGACCGCTATGCGGGCCAGGTGGACGTGCATTACTACTATAAGGACAACGAGGGCCGCAGCCCGGCCCGCAACTACGGCATCGAGCGTGCCTCGGGCGACTACTTCGTGTTTTTCGACAGCGACTGCGTGATTCCCCGCGACTATTTCTTCCAGTTGCGCAACGCGCTGGAGCGCGCCTATGTGCCGTGCTTTGGCGGCCCCGACGCGGCAGGCGACGACTTCACCGACTTGCAAAAGGCCATCTCGTTCTCGATGACCGCGTTTCTCACCACCGGCGGCATTCGCGGCGGAAAGGTGCAGCTCGAGAAATTTGTGCCCCGCTCGTTCAACATGGGCTACAGCCGCGAGGTGTGGCAGCGTGTGGGCGGGTTCCGCGAGATGTTCAGCGAGGACATCGACATGAGCACGCGCATCCGCCAGGCGGGGTTCGACATCCGCCTGATTCGCGAGGCGCGCGTCTTCCACAAGCGGCGCACAAGCCTGGCCAAGTTTGCCCGGCAAACCCACGTGTTCGGCATGTCGCGCATCACGCTCAAGCTGCTCTACCCCGACAGCCTGAAACTCGTGCACACGCTGCCGGCGCTGTTCACGGTGGGGTGCGCCACCCTGGTGGTGCTGGCGCTGTGCTGGCGCTGGTGGGCCATCTTGCCCATCGCCCTCTACGCGGTGATGCTGTGGGTGAGTGCGCTGTCCCAAACCAAGAGCCTGAAAATCGCGTCGATGGCCGTGGTCACCAGCTTTGTGCAGCTGTGGAGCTACGGCACCGGCTTCATCCGCGCCTGGGTGTGGAAAATCCTCCTGCGCCACGGACGCGACCTCGACCAGGAAATTGCAATCAGAAAAGGAAAGTGATATGGGCGATTCACGTGCATTGAAGGAGATGTTCACCGAGGATTCGCGTCCGCGTGAGCTGGCCATGAAAGAGGGTGTCGAGGCATGCTCCACCGCGCAGTTGCTGGCCATCCTCATTGGCAGCGGCAGCCGGGGCGAGAACGTGGTGGACTTGTGCAACCGCATCCTGCTCGACCACGACGAGAAATTGTTTCTGATTGCCCGCCGCACCTATCGCGAGCTTATGGTGCGCTACAAGGGCATCGGCGAGGTGAAGGCGGTGGAGATTCTCGCGGCACTGGAACTGGCCCGGCGCTGCCAGCTCGAAGACTTCGACGAGCTGCCGCAAGTGACCGACAGCAAGATGGTCTATAACTACCTGCGCCTCCACATGAACCATCGGCGCCAGGAGGAGATTTGGGTTCTGCTGCTCGACCGCGGCCGCCACATCTTCCACTGCGAGCGCCTGAGCCAGGGCTCGACCACCATGGCAGCCGTGGAGGTGAAGATGGTGCTCAAGCCCGCCATCGAGATGCTTGCCGACAGCATCATCTTGGCCCACAACCACCCCAGCGACACGGCGCAACCAAGCAGGCCCGACGACGAGCTCACCGCACGCGTTCAGGCGGCCTGCAAGGTGGTGGACATCCCGCTGCTCGACCACATCATCGTGTGCCGCAGCGGAAAATTCTACAGCTATCACGACAACGAAAGGCTGTGAGCCCGTCCGCGGCGAGCCAACGAGCCAGGCTCCACAGTGAAAAGTCGTGATTAACCCCACATGCGGAAGACCCAAAAGCAAAGTGAGCCCCAAAAGTTTTTTGACCAACTTTTGGGGCTCGCCTCACCCAGAATGGGTATCTGTATCCGGAATTACTGCGCGAGCAGGAGGTTGATGAGTGCGTTGATGTCGTCGATGTCGTAGTTGCCATCGCCGTTCACATCGGGATTGCCGGCGTAGTCACCCGGAGTCTTGTATTCAAGCATCAGGTTGATGAGGCCGTTCACATCGTCGATGTCGATCGAGCCATTGCCATCCACATCGCCCTTATCGAACACAGGAGGCTCCTCGCCGCCCTGGCTCTGACCCTCAAAGGTCACCAGCACCGGGGTGTTGACAAGCGTGTAGTCGATGCCAAGCAGAGCGATGTTGAACGACACATCGAGGTCGAAGTTGATGGAGGCCGAGGCGTTCTTGTTGTTGAAGCGAGCGTTGAAAGCCATGGGGATGGGCTTGTTGAGCATGTAGGCCAGATAGTCGCGATAGGTTTCGGGAATCATGTCCAGAAGACCGTCCACGTTCCACAGGCTCAGGTTCTTGGTGCCGGCCACGGTGGTGTAGCCGTCGTTGCCCGTGCTGCCAATCATGTTCTCAAACGTCACATCGTCGATGGCCATCTCGTAGCCCAGATACGAAAAGTTGATGCTCATCACGGCATTATACCTGCCGTTGGCGGTTTTCTCAATCGTCAGCACAGTCCCCTCGCTGGGAATCGTGGCAGCATTGGTTTGCACAACGGTGGTACCGACATACTCGGTGGCACCCACTCCAAGCGCGCAGAGCAGGCTTAACATTAACAGTGTAAATTTGTTCATTGTTTTGTTTGGTTTTGATTTGTTAATGGAAACTGCCGCAAAATTACAATTCCCAATCCAAACCTCAAAATTTTCAACCAAATTTCGCATTACGGAGGCAAAATACTACCAAAAACAGTAGGTCACCATTTAATCTGACGCGCAAAACTCCCCACGCCGCCGAATCAAGGCGAGGGCAATAAATGGCAAAAAAGTTTTCACATTTTTGCCCTCGCCTGGCAATTTGTAATGATAAAATGCGTACCTTTGCATTTTCAGCAAGAAAATTTTAATTCTCGTCGTCAGATGAATGACCGCTACTCAATGTAGATACGATACAATAAACTCCCTTGTGATGAAAAAGGCTTTGGTCGGCTCGCTGGAACTGTTTGGGAGTTTACTCTAATAGCATAGCCTATGAATACTAATTTTTTTACAAATAAAGACGGCAACACTCTCATGAAAGAATTTGAGGGTGTGCTGGAGCATAATCCGCATATTCAAAACCTCGATGCTGTTGTAGGTTTTCTTCGAGCATCAGGCTATTTCTCACTACGACCATTTCTCGATAATATCAAGAAAGTCAGAGTGCTCATAGGTATCAATGTCGATAAGTATATAGCAGATGCCGCAAGACGCGGACAACTTTTCTTTGGTGCGGAAGACCAGGTAAAGAAAGACTACCTGCGAGAAATGCGACGTGACATTGAAAGCTCACATTACAAGAAAGAAATTGAGGGGGGAATGTTTCAAATGGTCCAGGACATCCTCGATGGCAAGCTGGAACTTCGCGCCCACCCTTCAAAGAAAATTCACGCAAAGATTTACGTGCTATACCCCGATGACTTTAACCAGTACTCGCAGGGTATAGCCATCACGGGCTCGAGCAATCTTTCCGGCAACGGATTGGGCATCTCCGAAGATCAGCAGTATGAGTTCAATGTAAAACTCACACAATATGATGATGTCCAATTCGCTAAAGATGAGTTTGAGCAACTTTGGGAAGAAGCGAAAGGAAGTGAGATTACGGCTGAAGACGTAAAAACGACCATTGAGCATACATATCTTAAAGGCGATGTTTCTCCATACGACTTGTACATTAAAATGCTCATGGAGTATTTCTCTGACCGTGTGCTTGAGACGGAAAATGACGACCCATTTGACATGCCAGAGGGCTACACAAAATATGACTATCAAATGGATGCCGTCATTGAGGGCTATCAGAAACTCATACGTTACGACGGCTTCTTCTTGGCTGATGTGGTCGGTCTTGGAAAGACAGTCATCGCCACGATGATTGCCAAGAAATTCTTGATTGAGAATGGTCGTGACCAAACTAAAATCTTGGTGGTCTATCCCCCTGCCGTTGAGCAGAACTGGAAAACGACTTTCAAAGATTTCGGCATCGACAAATACGCAAACTTCATCAGCAACGGAAGCCTTTCCAAAATCCTTGATGAGGATAACTACAACTATTGGAACGCCGATGAATACGACCTTGTGCTTGTGGATGAGGCGCATAAGTTCCGCACTCACACCACGTCGGCGTTTGAACAGCTTCAAGAGATTTGCAAGATGCCTCGCATCGATACCGGCAATATCCCCGGCTACAAGAAAAAAGTGATGCTCATTTCGGCAACGCCGATGAACAACTCTCCAGCTGACCTTTACAACCAAATTCTGCTGTTCCAGGACCCTCGTCGCAGCACCATTGATGGCGTGGGCAACTTGACCGCTTTCTTCGCTCCGCTCATCGTGGAGTTTCGAAAGCTGCGCAACAACCCCGAAGCCGACATCAGAGACTTCAAACGGCTTGCCGAGAAAGTGCGCGACCGTGTAATCAAGCCGCTTACCGTTCGTCGTACTCGTACCGACATTGAGAGTGTGCCTCGATACAACAAGGATGTGAACGGCTTCCCAAAGGTGGAACGCCCCATCGAGAGCGACTATGAGCTGAACGAGCATCTGGCAGACCTTTTCGAGCAAGCCATGCAGACGCTTGACAAAAAACTGAACTATGCCCGCTATCAAGCCATCGCATATCTTAAACCAGAAGTGGCAAACGGCTTATATGACAATGCCGAGCTCGTCAGTCGCAGTTTGGCCGGCATCCGTAAGAACGGACTTGTGAAGCGCCTGGAAAGCAGTTTCTACGCTTTCCAAGTTTCTATTGACAATTTTCGTCAAGCAAACCAGAACATGCTTGACATGTTCAATAACGATAAGGTGTTCATCGCGCCCGACCTTGATATCAATATGCTGCTGGAGGCTGGTTTTACCGAAGAAGAAATCGAGGAGAAGTTGAACGCAAAAGCAGAGGATAATCCAAAGAACGCCATTTTCAAAGCCGACGATTTCCAACCTGAATATCTCGAAATGCTACGACAAGACCAGGCAATTCTCGAAAAAATGTGCAGCGACTGGGAGAACATCACCGATGCCGACGACTCCAAGTTTGCCAAGTTCTACGAACTGCTCAAACATGAATTGTTCAAGCTCGACCGCAACCCTGGACAGAAACTTGTAGTCTTCTCGGAGTCAATTGATACCGTCAATTATCTACAGCGTCGTATAAACCGTGCTGATGTGCTGGTTATCTCATCTGAGAATCGTGGCAAATTGTTCAAGACCATACGCGAAAACTTTGATGCCAACTACAAAACTCAACTAAATGATTTCAATATTATACTAACAACCGATGTGCTTGCCGAGGGCGTGAACCTGCATCGCTCCAACGTCATCGTCAATTACGACACGCCGTGGAACTCCACCCGTCTCATGCAGCGCATAGGACGTGTGAATCGCATTGGCTCGGTGTCGCAGCACATCTACAACTATGTGTTTTATCCTTCGAGAGAAGGCAACCAGCAAATCAATCTCAACCAAATCGCTGTCAGCAAGATTCAGACCTTCCACTCGACATTCGGCGAAGACAACCAAATCTATTCGCGTAGCGAGATTCTTGACCGCAACCTCAGCAAACTGTTTGACGAGGCGATGAAAGAGCAGAATAAAGACTTCAACCAAGAAATCCCCTATTATGAGGAGCTGCGTGCGCTGTATCTGTCAGACCGCAGGGAGTACAACCGCATCGCCAAACTGTCGTTACGCAGCCGTACTGGTCGTGAGCCGCGGCAGGTTGATGGCGTAACGCTTTCGGGTGATACGCTTGTGTTCCTCAAGACCAACTTCCGCAAGGTGTTCTTCCTCGTCTCAGAAAACGCCGAGGAAATCTCAGTGCTTGATGCTCTCAAATACTTCAAGGCTGCAAAAGATGAGCAACCCATCGAGCGCATTAATGCTCATCACGACCATGTGGAAAAAGCTTTAAAGAAGTTCCGTCATGTTCGCGACACCGAAGTTCAGATGCAGGAAACGTCAAAAGAAGAATCGGGCAACCTGGGTGCGCAGGTCAGCACAGCCGTGAACTTGCTTACCAACTTCATGCGAGAGATAGATGACAACGACCTCTACCTGAAAGTATCACAGTTGCGCACGCTTGCTGAGCGTGGTGTGATTACCTACATCGCAAAACGCTTGCAGCGCATTCAAAAAGATCTGCGTCGCTCGGGCGGCAAGGCTCGCATGACCCACGACGAGGCATTAGCCGAAATCATCGAGATGGCAAAGAAATATGCACCATACTACATGGCAGAGGAATCGCTTCTCAACGAAGCAGAGACGGAGGCAGAAATTATCCTTTCAGAATCATTTAAGTAAATCACGATATGGACTACAGAGGTATTATCGAATCAAGATACGACCGTAAAGCGTGGCAAGAACTTTTACATGACATCTTCCGAAGCAAGGTCAGTTTTTGGAGAGAACCATCGGTTGTGCATACCAGCAGCCGACTTGCCAAGAAAGCTTTGAACCTCGGCAAAATCTCCCTTTCCGACGGTGAGTCAATAGCCATCTACGAAGTGGAACTCACCGACAACGTGGACATAGAGCGTAACCGCCGTGGCATCCGTGATATGCTCACCACCGACTGGCGCAACATGGGTTACGCTGGTGCTTTCATGTTCTGCTACCGCCAGACCGAAAGCATACTGCGCTTCTCTTACGTCAGCGAGTCGTGGGGATTCAACAGAGAGGGAGAATATGAAAGAATCTCGACCAACACCAAACGATATACTTATCTTATGGGTGAAGGTCGTGGATGTCGCACGGCTATCGAGCAATTCAAAAACCTAAAGAACAGCAAACAAACACTGAGTGACATCACCGCAGCGTTCTCGGTAGAAGCACTCACCAAGCAGTTCTACAACGACTTGTTCAACTGGTATCTTTGGGCGATAGAGCCATCATCCAATGTCACCTTTCCCGGTGACACCTCTACTCCCGATGACGACCGCGAAGACTTGGAAACTAAGATAATCCGCATGATCACACGCATGATGTTCGTGTGGTTCATCAAGCAAAAGCAACTTGTCCCAGAAAATATCTTTGATGAAGATTTTTTGGTTACGATTCTAAAGGACTTCGACCCGATGAGTGCTACCGTTGGCAACTATTACAACGCCATCTTGCAGAACCTGTTCTTTGCCACACTCAATCGTGCCATCGAAGACGAAGACGGCTCACGCCGTGAGTTTGCCCACATCGCAAGCCGTGATGTGAAGAACAAATATCGCTACCCGGAATTGTTCTCTATCAGTGAAGATGAGGTGATTGACTTGTTTTCCACAGTGCCATTTGTCAACGGCGGTCTCTTTGAATGCCTCGACAAGACGCGCAGCATTGATGGCGTTGAATACACGTTCAACTACGACGGTTTTAGCCGTAACGACCGCACCTTTGCAAATGGTCGCTATAAACATCGCGCCATTGTGCCGAATGTGCTTTTCTTTGAGCCGGAGAAAGGCTTGCTCGCAATCTTAAAGCGATACAACTTCACCATCGAGGAGAACTCGCCCGAGGAGCAACAAGTGGCCCTCGACCCCGAATTGCTTGGCAAGGTGTTTGAAAACCTACTGGGCGCCTATAACCCCGAAACACAGGAAAGCGCACGCAACAGCAGCGGATCGTTCTACACGCCGCGCGAGATTGTAAACTATATGATTGACGAATCGCTTGTGCAGTATTTGGGCGACACCCCAGTTGTACGCTCACTATTTGCTGATGATTTCACACCTGATGAAACCCAACGAGGCACTTACGAGAACATCGCTGCGCGACTGAAAGCGGTGAAAATTCTTGACCCCGCTTGCGGTTCAGGAGCGTTCCCCATGGGCGCGTTAAAGCGCATTGTTGAAATTCTCAAACGCATAAACCCCAAAGAAAGCGACTACGAGCTGAAACTCGCTATTATTGAAAACTGCATCTATGGCGGAGACATTCAGTGTATCGCCACACAGATTAGCAAGCTTCGTTTCTTTATCTCACTGATTTGCGAGTGTGACCGCGACGAAAAGAAGCCGAACTTCGGTATTCCTGTGCTGCCAAACCTCGAAACCAAGTTTGTTGCAGCCAATTCTTTGCTATCAAAGAAAAAACGTGCCGTGCAAGGCAACCTCTTTGAAGACCCCGAAATTGAGATTACCAAGAACGAATTGGCACAAGTTCGTCATGAGCATTTCTCGGCGAAAACCACAAGCCGCAAACGTGCTTTGCGCAAGCGTGACGAGGAATTGCGCATCAAACTCGCTGCTCTGCTCGAGGCAAACCATGAGTTTGCCGCCCCACAGGACGCAATCCAGCTTGCTAAGTGGAATCCTTATGACCAAAATGCTGTCGCCGAGTTCTTTGACCCAGAATGGATGTTTGGCATCGCAACTGGTTTCGACATCGTAATAGGCAATCCACCATACATTTCCACTAAAGGAGTTACAACCGAAGACAAGAAAAAATATGAAAAAGAATTTGGGTTCTCAGATGACACTTACAACTTGTTTACTTTCAAAGGAATGGAACTCCTTAAACAAGGTGGTTCGTTGTCATACATCATTCCAAAGACTTTCTGGACTACTCAAACAAAACGTAACATGAGGGATTTGATTTTAAGTAACCAAATCAATTACATATATGATGCGGCCAATCCATTTGATGCAGTTATGGTTGATACTTGTATCATTCATGTTACCAAAAAAGCCATGCCATTATATCATATGATTAAGTTCTTGGACGGCACAAAGGATTTAATTCATCCCATTATTTTTGCACCAATTTCCCAAAGTGTTTATATCAATACTCAAAACTCGGTCATTTTTAAACCAACAAAATTGAACATGCGTATTTACGAATTATATGGTGAACGCGTTAAAAAGCTATATGACGAGTGGTGGGATAAAATTGAGACATCGAAGAAAATATCAAAGAACCAAGCTGCTTTAGATAGATACCGGGCTAGCCTTAAACCTGGGGACATTGCTCTATTGGGCTGCTTAACAGAAGGTGGCCAAGGCCTAGCCACTGCAAATAATGGCAAATATATCGCTGTTAGACGTTCTACTAAGTGGGCAAGGAATATTGTTGAATCTCGCCCAAAGAAACTTGCAGAGGCTATTAAGAAGAAAAATATTGTAATTCCTCAAATGGTGGGATTTGCTGGAACGAAAGAATATCTTGACTCTTTAACTGAGAAAGAAATTGCAGATCTTTTTGATACGTTAAAAGAACGCTATGGCAGAGATATATTTGGTCAAGGATATCTTTATAAAATAATTGAAGATAATGAATTGGCTAATGTC